>NZ_JBLROA010000002.1:0-165142 GCF_047921505.1 Micromonospora sp. SL1-18
ACCCCCCCTCCGTCGGATCCTCGGGGATGAATTCCCCGCCCTCATCGATGTCCACCACTTCCTCCTCGCCGACCGGAAGCTGGACCGGGTCGTCGGCGAATGCCGGTGCCGCACCGAATCCCAGCAGGCCGATGGAAATGGCGCAGCTGGTGGCGAGCCTACCGAGATTGCGATTAATGGACATTCCAACCATCCTTCTTTTCGCGGATTGTTCTTTTCGCGGAGTGTTCGCTCCCTTGGAATAGAGCTTGCCGGTGCGACCCAGAGATGTCACTACCGTGCGGCTGGCAGCAAGCTGCATGGCACTTTGGTGTCAATGCGCGGTGCCGCGGAAAGGTGTGCCGAAAGGAAAAAGCGCCAGGTCGCGAAGATTCGCGACCTGGCGCCACTGGTGTCGGGAGCGGAAGTGCTCCGAGGGGTCGAACGGAAGACGTTGGCCTGGTCCGTCTGGTCAACGGTAGAAGGCCGGTAGTGCGCGGATGCGGTGTCCGACGGCCCGCGCCACTTCATCCGCGTCGAGCTGATTCTTGGTTAGCACGAACAAGGCGACCGAGATGTGTTCCGGCCCGGCCCGTACCCGGACGTGCTCGACCCGGTCCTGCTGGCGGATGTGCGCCCAGACCAGGTCTCGTAGCACTTCCTCGCCCGCTGACCGCAGGCGGTCGGGACAGTGAACCGCGAATGTCGCCATCCGCATGGTCACGCCCACTCGAAGCCGCCGTCGGAGCCCCCGCCGCTGGTCATGAAAATTGCCTGCCCGCTCGTGGTCCATTCGACATCATCGCCGACCGTCGAGCTCGCGCCAGCCGTGTACGCCAGCGGGCCAAACATAAGCACCGCGACAATGGCGGCAAGGAAGAAGATGCGCCTCGACATGACCACGAACTCCTCAATACCTTGAGTTGAAGGCGCTTTCCGGTGTCGCCCTGGCTTTTCGGCGGGATCGGCTGCGCCCTTTGAATAGAGCTTGCCGGGCAGTTCCATCCGCGTCACCACCTGATGGCTGGCATCAAGCTGCATGGCACTTTGATGCCACTGCGCCTCCCGCTCGGGGCCGGTCTTGCGTACCGACCGCCCGGCACAGATACTTCCTCCAACACGGGGTGGAGGTAGACGTGCTTGAATCATTGGGGCTGACAAATAGGGCTGAGCTGGTATATCGGACGATGCTCGCCCTGCCGAATCTGGGGGTGGCCGACCTCGCCGGCCATCTGGCGCTCGATGAGGCCCAGGTGCGGGCCGCGCTGGACGAACTCGCAGACCTTGCCCTGCTCCGGCCGTCATCGGTGCAGCCCGGCTCGATGCGGCCCGTGTCGCCTGAAGTTGGTCTCGCCGCGCTGCTCGCCCGCGCGGAAGCGGAGGTCGCCCAGCGACAGCGCCAGGTCGAGGCCACCCGCGTCGCCATCCAGTCCATCGCCGCCGAGCAGATGGCCGCCCGGATGCACGAGGGGGTTCGGCGGTACGAGGACATTGAGGCCGTCCGCTCCCGCCTGGAGGCGCTGGCCATCAGTGCCGAACGAGAATGCGTCTCGTTGAATCCCGGGACGGCGCAGACGCCGGACGGTAGGGAGTCGAGCAAGCCGCTCAACCAGCTCGCTCTCGAGCGGGGTGTGCAGATCCGCTGCGTCTACCAGGACAGCTACCGCAACGATCCGGGCGTCGTCGGGTATGCCCGCTGGTTGACCGGCCTGGGCGGCCAGGTCCGCACCACGCCGACCTTGCCCATGCTCATGGTGGTGGTCGACCAGCGCGTCGCGTTGTTGCCGCTCGACCCGGACGATTCGACTAAGGGAGCGGTGGAAGTCCTCGACGGCGGGGTCGTCGCCGCCATCTACGCGCTCTTCGAGCAGGTTTGGCGGAACGCCAACCCGCTGGGCGGGGTCAAACCGGTGAACGAACACGGTCTCGACTCGTTCGAGAAGGAACTGTTGCAGATCCTCGCCGCGGGCCATACCGACGAGGTGGCCGCTCGCAAGCTCGGGCTCTCCCTGCGGACCGTGCGGCGGATCACCGCCGCCCTCATGGAACGTCTGCAGGCCCGGAGCCGCTTTGAGGCCGGCGTGCGCGCGGCTCAGTGCGGCTGGCTGTAACGCCCGCCTGCGCCTGATGAGGCAGGAGGCCCGCCCCCACACCGGGGACGGGCCTCCTGCTTCCTCGCGGAATCGTCAGCCGACGTTCCGCACCACCACGTCACCGCTGCCGATCAGCAGGTTCGTGTCGGTCCGGACCTGCACCGTGCCGTAGAGCACCCGGCCGTTGGCCGGACCCACCTTCGCGGTCACCGAGCCGGGTACCGTCCACGAGCTGCCGCTGGGGCGCGGCGCGTTCGCGTCGGTCACCGCGACGGTGCCGAAGGCCGGGTTGGTGAAGACGTCGACGTAGTTGTAGCTGGTCGAGCCGGTGGGCACCGAGTAGCCGTCGACGCGTACCTTCCAGGCGCCCGGCGCCGGGTCGTTGATGGTTACCGACTCCTCGGAGCCGCCGCCCGCGCTGCGTCCGGCCTCCACGCAGGTCCCGGACGTGCAGTTGAGCACGTACAGGTCCAGGTCGGCGGCCGGGTCGGCGGTGCCACCGATGGTGGCCCGCAGCTGGGTCGAACCCGGGGTCACCGTCAGGTCGTACTCCTGCACGGCGCGGTTGCCGATGGTGAACGGACCCTGCCGGGCGCTGCCCAGCGTGCCGCCGACCGCCCGGCCGGTGAACCCGCCGAGCGTGCTCTTCAGCGAGTACGACCGGGCCACCGGCACGCCGCCCGCGACGGTGTCGAGCACGTCCGGGTTCGGGGAGACCGTCGCGCCGAGGACCGAGGCGGTCAGCGTGAACTTGGTCCACTCCGCGTCCGAGGTACGCCGGGCGTCCACCGTGATCTCCCAGACCCCCGGGAGGGGGTTGGCGGTCGTCCGGCTGTTCGGCGAGCCGGTGGCGCAGGGCACGGTGGGCGGGGTGACGGGCGCGGGCGGGCTGAAGCAGGAGGTCGACGCGTTGTCGTCGATTCCCACGCCGTACGGGTGGAAGCGCAGGAAGCGCGCCTGCCCGGTGCCCGGCTCACCGGACGGCCCGGTGAAGTCCACCTTCAGCGCCGGCGTGCCGGCCGGCACCTGGAAGTAGTAGCGCAGCGCCTGGTTACGCCCGACCTTGCCGTTGATCGTCACCTGGAAGTCGTCCGCCGCCGCGAAGGTGTACGGGGCGACCACCACGTTCATCGTCTGGTAGTCGACGCCGGTGGTCGCCGGGTCGTCCAGCCGCAGGATCGCCGAGTGCGCGCCCGGGGTCGCCGGGTTGATCGCCACGGTCACCTCGACCGGCTTGTTCAGCGGCAGGGCCACCGACGAGTCGGACGAGAAGGTGCCGTCGTTGCCCACCCACGACAGGTCGTAGGTGATCGGCTTCGACCCGCCGGTGGTGCGGGTGAAGGTGTAGGTGCGGGTGTACTTCCGGCCCACCGTGACGCCCTCACGGTCGTGGATGCCGACGCCGACACCGGGGGTGGCGAGGTAGCCGGCGAGCACCGTGTTCACCGGCACCGACGAGTTGATGCCGACGGTCTGGATGTTCTTGCGCAGCAGTTCGTACGCCGCCTTGACGTCGACCAGGCCGGTGCCCTGCTCGAACGCCCCGATGCCGTCGAGGAACCGGGCCGAGGACATCATGGCCTGTCGGATCTGGTCCGGCTTGCGCTGGAAGCCCTCCGCCTTGGCGGCGCTGACCAGCAGCGCGCCGGCACCCGCGGCCTGCGGCGAGGCCATCGAGGTGCCGTTGAGCATGGAGTAGCCCGGCGGCAGCGGGTAGGTGCCGGCGACGGGCCCGCCCTGCTGCCAGGTCGGGGTGCTGGAGATGGCCGAACCGGGGGCGACGATGTTGGGCTTGAAGCCGCCGTCCTCGCGCGGCCCACGGGAGCTGTAGTAGTGCAGGTTGTCCCGGTTCGACGAGCTGGTGCCGTAGTTGGCCTGCCAGGTGGCATCGGTGATGTACGAGCCGACGCTCATCACCTTCTCGGCCACGGACGGGTCGCCGACGGTGTTGGTGCCCGGCCCGCTGTTCCCGGCCGAGATGAACATCTGCACCTTGTACTGCTCGATGAGGCGGTTGTAGAGCAGCGCGCGGGTGTTGTTGCCGTCGTTGAGCGACGGTAGGCCGCCGATCGACATGTTGATGACGTCCACGTTCGCCTGCTTGGCGGCGTAGATCATGCCCTCGATGAGGGCGTGCGCGGTGCAGCCGCTGACGAACATGCAGACCCGTACGGAGACCAGCTTGGCGCCCGGGGCGACGCCGGTCATCTTGCCGCCGAACAGCCCGTTGCCGGACGTGATGCCGGCGACGTGCGTGCCGTGCTGGCCGGAGACGATGCCGATGTTGACGAACTTGTTCTTGCCGTCGATCTGCACGACGAACGGCATGGCCTCGACGATCGGGGTCGCCGGGTTGTCGGTGCCGAAGGTGCCGACGTCGTGGCGGACCTTGTAGTCGGTCATCGGGGTCTCGTCGGCGAACGAGCCGTCCTGGTTGGTGTCGACCCAGACGGTCTTGTCGCCGTCCCACAGGACGCCGAAGAGCCCGCTGCTGCCGGCCCGGTTGCCGTCGCGGTTGACGTCGTTGCCCACCTCGCCGCCGAGGTTCTTGGCCCGCTCGTTGAAGACGCCGAAGCGGTAGGAGCCCGCGCGCGGCGCGGTCCAGGCACGACCGTCGACGGTGAAGCTGCCGCCGGAGACCTTGGTCGTCATGCTGATCCAGGTCGGGTCGCCGTCCGCCGTCGGGGACGTCGCGGTGACCCAGTCGATGATCTTGCGCTCGCCGGTCGTGGTGGTCTGCAGCGCCGGGTGCGCCAGGTCGACGCCGGTGTCGATGATGCCGATGGTGGCGCCGCGCCCGTCGAGCGCGGGGTGCTCGGCGACGAACTGCGCCGCGTTCATGTCCTGGATCGGCATGTACGGGTTGGCGGCGGGGGTGCCCGCGCCGGGCGCGGGCTGGGGGGCCGGCGACTCGCTGCCGTCCGGACGCGGGTCGGGCACGGCGAGCGTCGCGTCGATCTCCACCGTCTGCACGCCGCTCAGCCCGGCGATGCGGTCGGCCCGGTCGGTGGCCACGCTGGCGCGCAGGTAGCCGAGGCTGTCGTCGCGGTAGTCGACGCTCGCGCCGAGCGCCGCGAGACGGTCGGCGACGGCGCTGGCCTGGCCGTCCTGTGCGCCGACCAGAACGTCGACGGTCTGCTGGCCCTTGACCTTCGCCTGAGCCAGTCGGTCCTGGTCGGTCGGGCTCCACCCGGCCTTGGGGATGTCGGGGGTGGACTCGGCGAGGGCCGGGGTGCCGGCGGACGCCAGAGTCAGGGCGCCGGCCGTGAGGGCGGACGCGACGAACCCGGCCGAGGCGCGCCGGATCCAGCTTGGGGGTTTATTCACGTTCTCTTCCTCCGATGAGAGAAAGGCGCCCGGAGGGGTACAGGGCGAGTAGGAAGAGATCTTTTATGGGGTGATCGGGGGCTGTCACTAGCGCGAGGTCTGTTGTGACCTGCTCGTGATGTGACCGACGGGTGTTGTAACAAAGGCGCGACCACTCGCGCTACAGCGGCGGCGACGTGTCGCCTCCGGTCAGCTCCGGCGCCTGCGGCTGCCTCGGTGCCAGCTCCACCTGGGCCGGTGCCGGCAGCTCCTGGTCGGAGACGCCCAGCTCGGCCAGCTTGCGCGCGCTGACCAGCACCCGCGCCTCCAACGAGCCGACCGCCCGGTTGTACGCGGTCACCGCCCCGCCCAGCGACGTGCCCAGCTTGCCGACGTGGTCGCCCAGGGTGGACAGTCGCCCGTACAGCTCGCGGGCCAGCGCGTGCACGGTGGCGGCGTTGCGGGCCAGCGCCTCCTGCCGCCACGAGTAGGCGACCGTGCGCAGCAGCGCCACCAGGGTGGCCGGCGTGGCCAGCACCACGTTGCGGGCGAAGGCGTGCTCCAACAGCGCCGGGTCGCGCTGCAACGCCACGTCGAGGAACGGATCGGCCGGCACGAAGAGCACCACGAACTCGGGGGTCTGGTCGAACGCGGCCCAGTAGGACTTGGCGGCCAGGCCGTCCACGTGTGCCCGCAGGTGCCGCGCGTGCGCGTCGAGGTGGGTGTCCCGCCCTCGCTCGTCGCGCGCCTCCATCGCGGTCAGGTACGCGTCGAAGGGCGCCTTGGCGTCGACCACCACCGTCCGCCCGCCGTGCAGCCGGACCACCAGGTCGGGGCGTACCCCCTGGTGGTCGGTGGCGGCGGTGACCTGCTCGTTGAAGTCGCAGTGCTCCAGCATGCCGGCCGCCTCGACGATGCGACGGAGCTGGTGCTCGCCCCAGCGGCCGCGGACCTGTGGGGCGCGCAGCGCGGCTACGAGCTGCTTGGTCTCGGTGCGCAGCTCCCCGGAGACCGTGCTCATCGCGCGCACCTGCTCGCGCAGCTCGGCGTACGCCTCGACCCGGTCGCGTTCCAGCTCGGCGACGCGCTGCTCGTAGCGCCGGAGAGTGTCGTGCAGCGGCGCCACCGCCCGCGCGACGGCCTCCTGGGACTGGGCGGTCGCCTCGTAGCTGAGCGCCCGCATCGACTGTTCCAGCCGCCCCTCGCCCTCCCTGGTGGCGGCGAGCGTGGCCTCCAGCCGGGCGACCTCGGCCGCCGACCGGGCCCGGGCGGCCAGCCAGCCCACCGCGCCACCCGCGGCGAGACAGATGATCACCACGGCCAGCGTTGCGAAGCTCGTCACCCTCCGAAGCTTGCCAAATGGGTGCGACGTGATCCCCGTAGGTACCTTCGAGTCATGAAAGCTGCGCTGTGCCTCGTTCTGGTGCTGATGCTCGGAGGTGCGTTCGTGTTCTGGCGATGGGGGAGCAGGTCCCGGCGGGCCACGGAACTGGGCGACGCCCGGGCCGAGGCGCAGCGCTGGTACGAGCGACTCGGCGGGCAGTTGATGAACCTGCACGGTGACGCCCCGGCGGTACGCCAGGCGCTGGCCGACGCGGGGGAGCGGTACAACGCGGCCGGCTCCCAGCTGGAGCAGGCGCGAACCCAGCACCAGTTCGCGCTGGCCCGGGAGACCGCGCTGGAGGGGCTGGCGTACATCCGGGCGGCGCGGACCGCGATGGGCATCGACCCGGGGCCGGAGCTGCCGCCGTTGGCCGCCGCCCGGGGCGCCGGGATGCTCACCAAGGAGCGCGAGGTCAACGTGCAGGGGCAGACCTACCGGGCCGGGCCGCAGCCGGGCAACAGCACGCCGTACTACTACCCCGGCGGCGCCTGGCAGGGGCGGCAGGTGCCGGCCGGCTGGTACTCGACGCCGTGGTGGAAGACCGCGCTCGGCGCGGGCGCCGGCGTGCTCGGCGGCATGCTCATCGCCGACGCGCTCTTCTCGCCCGCCTTCGCCGACCCGGGCTACGGCTACGAGGCCGGCTACCAGGAGGGCTTCCAGGACGGCTTCGGCGGCGGCCAGGACTCCGGCGACCACGGCGGCAACGACTTCTCCGGCGATCAGTTCACCGGCGATCAGGGCGACTACTCCGGCGGCGGTGACTCCGGCGGCGGTGACTACGGCGGCGGTGATTTCGGCGGCTTCGGTGACTTCGGTGGGGGCGACTTCGGCGGCGGGGACTTCGGCGGCGGCGACTGGTGACCGACCGGCGGCGGCGTTAAGAGCCTGTCGCACAACTTTCGATCTTCAGCTGTCAAATGGTCTTCCGTCTGGCGTCGTGGCGAAAGATCTTGTTCAGGTTGTGCACGACGCCGAGCAGTTTGATCTCGGCGTCGACGTCGCTGGTGCCGCGGTGGTGCAGGCGGCGTCCGAACCGTTGGAACAGCTGGGCGAAGCCGGGTTCGACGAGGGCGCCGCGGCGGGCGTAGAGCTGCTTGCCTTCGGTGGATGCCAGGCGGGCGGCCATGTCGCGGTGGCCGGCGGGGACGTCCTGGCTGGGGGGCGTGGGGGCCATGGTCTGGTCGTACTCGTTGGTGATTGACACGAGCAGCGGGAGATCGGCCAGGGCAGTGAAGTTCGCGGTGCTGGCGTATCCGCTGTCGGCCAGCCACGCCGCGGCGTCGCTGCTCAGCCCTGCGGTCGCGCAGTTGTGCTGGACACGTCTGATGACCGGAATCAGGGCGGTGGTGTCGGACGGATTGTCGTGCAGCTCGATCGCGAGGAGGATCTGGTTGCGGGAGCAGGCGATCTGCACGTTGTAGCCCTGCACGTAGCCGCCGTGCTTGCCGAGCATGAGCCGCGACGCCGGGTCGGTGAGTGACGCCCTGGCCGCCGCGGACGGGATCGGCCGTGGGTTGAGCGCACGGTGCAGCCCGGCCTGCGCCCTGGCCAGCCGGGTCTGCTGCCGGATGACCTTGGTCTTGGCCTCGATACTGACCGGCGGGCGCCCGACAGCGCGCCGCCGTCCCGCGGCCTGGTCCTGCAGGCTTCGGCGGGCGTAGTCGGCCAGCCGTTGCTGCTGGGCGGCAGTGACCTCGGCGAGGCGTTGGGCGGCCCTGGCCACCATCCGCTCGGCGGCCTCAACCTTGATCCGGATCTCGCCGGCTGAGGGCAGCGCGCGTTCATGCAGCTTGTCCCGGGCCATCCGGGCTCGCGCCAGGCGGTCGCCGAGCCGGGACAGCCGCCGCAGGCAGCTGCCGGCGGCGGTGTGCTGGGTGCTGCCTGCGGCGGCTGCTGAGTCGTCCATGGCGCCCGTCAACTGGTCAATCTCGGCTTCGCCATCGGCGATCATGGTCTCCAGGGAGTGGAGGCTGCGGTTGGTGGAGCGGGCGGCGGCCGCCTGCATCGGTGAGCCGTCCACCGCCACCGCGGACAGGTCCACCAGCCCACGCTGGGCGCATAGCGCCAGGACCTGCACGAACAGCGCCTTCATGCCTTCGCGGTGACGGCGCAGGAAACGCGCGACGGTGGAATGGTCGATGTGCTGGTTGCCGGTGATGATCCGGCAGCCCACATCGTCGAGGCAGGCCGCCTCGATCCTGCGGGACGAGCGCACGCCCTTGCAGTAGCAGTACAGCACCAAGCTCAGCAACACCTGCGGTGGATACGCCGCCCCGCCCTGGCCATCGGCGCGGTAGCCCCGCAGGAACCTCGACAGGTCGAGCTCACCGACGACCTTCAGGACCTGCCAGCACAGATGCTGCGGCGGCAGCCACCCACGCAGGTCATGCCGCGGCAACGCCGAGTCGTCCGGGCTGCAGGAGATGAAGTTGTACGCCACGCACAAAATGATCGTCCACTATGGGCGAATCGCAGCAACAACTCTTGACAGCTGAAGATCGAAAGTTGTGCGACAGGCTCTTAACAGGGGCCCCCTGCTATGCGAAATGCGTTAACAGGGGGCCCTTTCTTGCACCTCAGCCGGTGTTGCGCATGCCGGCGGCGATGCCGTTGACCGTGGTCAGCAGCGCCCGCTCCAGCGCCGTACCGTCGTTCGGGGCGCGGCGGCCGCCCGGCGCGGTGGCCACCGAGCGGCCGGCGGCGCCGGAGTCCCGGTACTGGCGTAGCAGCGCCACCTGGAGGTGGTGCAGCGGCTCCAGGTAGGTGTCCCGCACCGCCAGGGTGCGCTGGAGGACGGGCGAGCCGTCCAGCAGGGCCGGCGAGGCGGTGACGGCCAGCACCTCCTGCTTGGTCAGCTCGTACTCCTGCCGGATCTTGTCGAAGATCGGGTGCAGCTTCTTCGGGACCAGCGTCTCCACGTACCGGTGGGCGATGTTCAGGTCGGTCTTGGTCAGCATCATCTCCACGTTCGACAGGAACGTGCGGAAGAAGTGCCAGTTGCGGTGCATCTCGGCGAGCACGTCCTCCAGGCCGGCGGCCCGCGCGGCGGCCAGCCCGGACCCCACGCCGAACCAGCCGGGGACGATCTGCCGGGTCTGGGTCCAGCCGAACACCCACGGGATGGCCCGCAGGCCGGCCAGGCCGGCGCCGGTGTTCGGTCGCTTGGCCGGCCGGGAGCCGATGTTCAGCGCCCCGAGCAACTCGGTGGGCGTGGAGGCCCAGAAGTACGCCGGCAGGTCCGGGTCCTCGACCAGCGACCGGTACGACCGGAACGCCGCGTCGGAGATCAGCTCCATCGTGGCGTTCCAGCGTTCGAGCATCTCGTCCGGCTGACGGGGCGCGGTGTGCAGCAGCGTCGCCTGGAGCACCGCGGCCACGGTCAGCTCCAGGTTCTCCCGGGCCAGCGCCGGCAGCGTGTACTTGTCGGAGATGACCTCGCCCTGCTCGGTCACCTTGATCGCGCCGTCCAGGGTGCCGTACGGCTGGGCCAGGATCGCGTCGTGGGTGGGGCCGCCGCCCCGACCCACCGTGCCGCCCCGGCCGTGGAAGAGCCGCAGGTGTACGCCGTGCCGGGCGGCCACGTCGCGCAGCGCGCGCTGCGCCCGGTGGATCGACCACTGGCTGGTGGTGATGCCGGCCTCCTTGTTGGAGTCGGAGTAGCCCAGCATCACTTCCTGCACGTCACCGCGGGCCGCGACGAGCGCCCGGTACGCCGGCAGCGACAGCAGCTCGTCCAGCAGCTCGCCGCCGGCGTTCAGCTCGGCCGGGGTCTCCAGCAGCGGCACGAAGCCGATCCGGGCCCGCCCGCTGTGCACGTCGACCAGGCCGGCCTCGCGGGCCAGCACCACCGCGGCGAGCACGTCGTCCACGCCGAGGGTCATCGAGACGATGTACGACTCGATCACCTCGGTGCCGAACCGGTCCTGCGCCTCGCGGATCGCCCCGAACACGTCGAACGTCTTCCGTGCGGACTCGGTGAGCGGCGTGTCCAGGGTGGAGAGCGGGCGGCGGCCGGTCAGCTCGTCGGCGAGCAGTTTGGTGCGCTCCAGCCGGCTCAGCGACGGGTAGTCGGACACCTCGCCGACCGCCGCGTAGAGCTGGGCGAGGACCGCGTGGTGCGCCTCGGCGTGCTCGCGGACGTCCAAGGTCGCCAGGTGCAGCCCGAACGCGGAAACCGTACGGATCGTCGAGGCGAGCCGGCCCACCGCGGTCAGCTGCCCGGAGTTGCGGGCCAGCGAGGCGCGCAGCAGCTCCAGGTCGGCGATCAGCTCGGCCGAGCCCCGGTAGTCGCGCCCCGGCACGTGCGCGGTGCCGGTGCGTAGCCGCTCCCGGGTGTTGGCCAGCTTCGCCTTCACGCATCGCGCCTTGAGCCGGTAGGGCTCCTCGGCGTTGACCCGGCGGAACCGGGGCGCCACCTCGGGCAGCGCGTCCAGGTCGGTGGCGAGGCTGGCGGAGAGGTCCAGCGAGACCGCGCGCAGCCGGCGGGAGACGGAGACCTCGCTGATGAGCACGTCCATCGCCTTCTCGGTGGCCTCGATGCCGTGCTCGTGCTGGATCCGCAGCACCTCACGGGTGACCGCGGGGGTGACGAACGGATTGCCGTCCCGGTCGCCGCCGATCCAGGTGCCGAAGGTCAGCGGGCGGGCGGTCGGTGAGGTCTCCACGCCCAGGGTGCGCAGCGTGTCGGCGAGGTCGTCGAGGACCTGCGGGGCGGCCTCGGCGTACAGGTCGCGCAGGTAGTAGATGGCGTTGCGGGCCTCGTCGGTCGGGTCGGGCCGGTCCAGCCGCAGTTCGTCGGTCTGCCACATCAGGTCCAGCAGCTCGGCCAGGCGCCGGTTGGCCGGGCCCTCGTCGCTGGCTCCGTAGAGGATGGCGTTGGCGGTCTCGGCGTCCAACTCGTCGGCGATGGCGCGCAGCTTGGACAGGATCGAGCGGCGGGCCGCCTCGGTCGGGTGGGCGGTGAAGACGGGGCGTATCGCGAGCCGGCGGGCCACCGAGGCGGTCTCCTCGGCGGGGACCCCACGCTCGGCGATCATCTTGGCGGCCTGGTCCAGCCAGCCGCCGTGCACCGCCCGGCGGCGGCGCAGCTCGCGCGCCCGGTGCACCTGCTCGGTGATGTTGGCCAGGTGGAAGTAGGTGGAGAAGGCGCGGGCCAGCTTCGTGCCGGTGGTGACATCGAGGCCGGCGAGGCGCTGCGCGGCGCCGGGGGCGTCGGAGCGGACCTGCGCGCGGATCTCCTCGACCAGGTCGAGGAGCGGCCGGCCCTCCTGGCGGGCGAGGGTCTGCCCGAGCAGGGTGCCGAGGCGGCGGATGTCGGCTCGCAGCGCGGCGTCGGGGCCGTCGTGGTCGTGCTTGTCGGTCACGGGTGCGCTCCTTACGAGAGTACGAAGGACAGCGCTGTCCGACTCCCTGGATCGTATCCATGTCCGGCACGATGGCAGGAGGGGGATCAGGAGGGGGATCACGTGATGATCTGCACTCTGGGCGAGCGCGCCGCGTACCGGAGGCTCCCGTCCCTGCTCGCCCACGTGGCCAGCCTACGGCGGTGCTTCGCCCGGGTTGTACGGTTTCGTCGCCCAATCCGGCAGCGGGTGCCAGGCTGGCGGTCACCTGATCGAGGTCGGGCAGACGGTCGAATAACCCGGTGGCGGGGGCCGATAGCGTCGGGGCATGACGTCCCTGCGCTATCCCGCCAAGCCGAAGCCAGGCGACCGGGTCGCCGTGGTCTCCCCGTCCGCCGGGCTGCCGGGCCTCTTTCCGCACGTGTACGAGCTGGGGCTGCGCCGGCTGCACGAGGAGTTCAGGCTGGAGCCGGTGGAGTATCCGACCACCGTGCAGATGGGCGCCGACCCGCGGGACCGGGCGCGGGACCTGACCGCTGCCTTCGCCGACCCGACCATCACCGCCGTGCTTGCCACCGTCGGCGGAGACGACCTGATCACCGTCACCCCGCATCTGGACGACGAGGTGCTGCGGGCCAACCCGAAGCCCTACTACGGCTACTCGGACAACACCAACATCCTCAACCACCTGTACCGGCTGGGGATGGTGGCGTACCACGGCGGATCGGTGCTGGTGCACCTCGGCCGGCCAGGCAAGCCGCACCCGCTCACCTTCGACTCGCTGCGGGCCGCCCTCTTCACCTCCGGCTGGTACGACCTCACCCCGGCCCCGGACTGGGGTGACCAGCCGAACGACTGGCGGGACCCGTCCACGCTGGCGTACGAGCCGGAGATGCTCCCCGGCGAGGGCTGGCGGTGGCACGGGCCGGAGACCGTGGTGCAGGGCCGCACCTGGGGTGGCTGCCTGGAGATCCTGCACTGGCTGATGGCCGCCGACCGGGTGCCGTCGGTGGCGGAGCTGGCCGGATCGGTGCTGGTCTTCGAGACCTCGAACGAGCTGCCCACCGCCCAGGAGGTCTTCCGCATCGTGCGCAACATGGGGGAACGCGGGCTGCTGGCTGCCTTCCCGGCGATCGTGGTCGGCCGCCCGAAGGCATGGGACTTCGACCAGCCGCACACGCCTGAGCAGCGGCGGGCATGGGGCGAGGCGCAGCGGGAGGCGATCACCCGAGCACTCGCCGACTACGCCGACGGCCCGGTGGTGGTGTTCGATGTCGACCTCGGCCACACCGACCCGCAGCTGATCATCCCGTACGGCGGAGAGATCCGGGTCGACGCCGTTGAGCGCCGCATCAGCGTGCGCTACTGACCGCCCTGCTCCCGCACGAACACGCCCTCGCCCTGCCTGCCCTCGATCAGCCCTTCGGCCTTCAGGATCAGCAGTGCGGTGCGGACTGAGCCGTAGGAGACGCCGTACATCTCGATCAGCCCCTGCGTCGTGGGTAGCTGATCACCTGGCTTCAGCGTCCCGGCCTGGATCTGGCTGCGGATGGCGGACGCCACCTGCTCGTACTTGGGTGTGCTCACGGTGTCTCCCTGGCTCGCAGGGCCAAGTAGATCACCAGAAAACGACAGCGTCTATAACGTCGACACTGTCGACAATGTCGACTAGCGGCGATAGGCTGTGCCTGCTTGCCCTGGCTCGCAACCGGGTGAGCGCTATCAATAGGGCGGCCCGGGGTGGAGGTGGCACTCCGCTCCCCGGGCCTTGACCGGGAAGGACCCCCGGCCCATGAGTAACCTATCGAACGCTGCCCACCCGCCGTGGTGCCTGCGCGGCCCGGACTGTGCCGGGTCGAACGACCTGCACCTGTCCCGCCTCATCGGCGCGGCTGTGCGAGGCGACGAGGTGATCCAGGTCGGGATTGGCCTGTGGCGGATGGACGTCGGTCCGACCCCGCCGTCCGGCCTGTTGCTGGAACTCTCCGCCGGATCGGACGTCGATCGTTGGCCGATCGATCTGGCCCAGTCCCGAGCGTTGGCCCACCTGTCCCAACGGCTGGTACGCCAGCTCGATCCGGGCTCGGTCCGGGCGGCCTGATCGCTCGGTGGCTCGATGGTCAACTCCAGTTGATCTTGAGGGGGGTGACTCAGCTCGACCAGCCGTCTGGCCATGCTGACACCCGACCACGGACCGGCCGGACTGGTCAAGATCCGCACAACTTCCGGGAGGTTGCTGCCTGCTACGAGCCGGAGGCAGCAGTTTCGGTGAAGTTGCGTGGTTCCCAGGGCGGCGGGCGTAACGGCGGAGAGCGAGGGAAGATCAGTGGGCGGGGATAGGCTGGAGGGCGTGCACCCCCCGTCCGGCTGGACGAGGGGTTGTCGCCGTGTGCCGACCTCCTGGATGTGATCACAGATGCTCACCGGACTCTTCTCCGCCGCCCTGGCCGACCCCGGGCTGGCCCGGGCGCGTGACCTGGCGCGCTCCGGTGCCGCGCAGGTCGACGGCCTCGACATCACCGCCCCGGCCGCGTTGCGTCCGTTCGCCGTCGCCGCCGTCGCGGCCGACGAGCCGGACGGCGGCGCGGGCCGCCCCGTGCTCGCGGTGACGGCGACCACCCGGGAGGCCGACGACCTCGCCTCCGCGCTGGGCAGCCTGCTGCCGCCGGAGCGGGTGGCCGTCTTCCCGTCCTGGGAGACGCTGCCGCACGAGCGGCTGTCGCCCCGTTCCGACACCGTCGGGCGGCGGCTGGCCGTGCTGCGCCGGCTCGCCCACCCCGGGTCGGCCGACGCGCACGGGCGCACCGGGGCGCTGCGGGTGGTCGTGGCGCCCGTCCGGTCGCTGCTCCAGCCGCAGCTCAAGGGGCTCGGCGACCTGGAGCCGGTGCAGCTCGCCGCCGGCGACGAGGCGGACCTGGAAGAGGTGGCCCGGCGGCTCACCGACATGGCGTACGCCCGGGTCGACCTGGTCACCAAGCGGGGCGAGTACGCCGTACGCGGCGGCATCCTCGACGTCTTCCCGCCCACCGACGAGCACCCGTCCCGGGTCGAGTTCTGGGGCGACGAGGTGGAGGAGATCCGTACCTTCGCCGTCGCCGACCAGCGCACCATCGAGCAGGTCGCCCAGCTCTGGGCGCCGCCCTGCCGCGAGCTGCTGCTCACTCCCGCGGTGCGTAAGCGGGCCGCCGCGCTCGCCGAGGAGCACCCGGAGCTGGCCGAGATCCTCGACAAGCTGGCCGAGGGCATCCCGGTCGAGGGCATGGAGTCGCTCGCCCCGGCCCTGATCGGTGCCGACTCGATGGAGCTGCTGCTGGACTGCCTGCCGGGCGGCACCCACGTGCTGCTCTGCGACCCGGAGCGGATCCGCACCCGGGCGCACGATCTGGTGCGTACCTCGGAGGAGTTCCTCCAGGCCAGCTGGGCGGCGGCCGCCGTCGGGGGCCAAGCCCCGGTCGACCTCGGCGCCGCCGCCTTCCGGACCCTGGCCGACGTACGCACGGCAGCCCGCGCCCTGGGCCAACCCTGGTGGACCCTCGCGCCGTTCGGCCTGGCCGAGGCGGAGGCCACGCCGGCCCGGCAGCCGTGGGAGGACGAGCCGTCCGAGGTCGACGTCACCCCGGACGACGCGATCGCGCTGACCCTGGCCGCCCAGCCCGCCCCGCTCTACCACGGCGAGACCGCCCGGCTGGTCGACGACCTCAAGCGATGGGCCGGCGAGGGCTGGTCGATCGCGCTGGTCTTCGAGGGGCACGGCCCCGCCCAGCGGGCCGTCGAGGTGCTCCGCGACGCCGGCCTCGGCGCCCGGTTCACCGAGGAGGTGCCGGCCGCGCCCGCCTCCGGCGAGCTGCTGGTCTCCTGCGGCTGCCTGACCGCCGGCTTCGTCGACGAGGCGTCCCGGTTCGTGGTGCTCACCGGCGACGACGTGACCGGTGGCCGGGGCACCTCCACCCGGGACATGCGCAAGATGCCCAGCCGGCGGCGCAACACCATCGACCCGCTTGAGCTGAAGGCGGGCGACCACGTGGTGCACGAGCAGCACGGCATCGGCCGGTACGTCGAGCTGGTGCAGCGCACCGTCAACGGCGCCAGCCGGGAATACCTGGTCATCGAGTACGCCCCGAGCAAGCGCGGCCAGCCCGGCGACCGGCTCTTCGTCCCCACCGACCAGCTCGACCAGCTCTCCCGGTACGTCGGCGGCGAGCAGCCCACCCTGCACAAGATGGGCGGCTCGGACTGGCAGAAGTCCAAGGCGCGGGCCCGCAAGGCGGTCCGCGAGATCGCCGCTCAGCTCATCCAGCTCTACGCCGCCCGCAAGGCGTCCAAGGGGCACTCGTTCGCACCGGACAGTCCTTGGCAGCGGGAGCTGGAGGACGCCTTCCCCTGGCAGGAGACGCCGGATCAGCTCGCCGCGATCGAAGAGGTCAAGCGGGACATGGAGCAGACCGTCCCGATGGACCGCCTCATCTGCGGCGACGTCGGGTACGGCAAGACCGAGATCGCGGTCCGCGCCGCCTTCAAGGCGGTGCAGGACGGCAAGCAGGTGGCCGTCCTGGTGCCCACCACCCTGCTCGTGCAGCAGCACTACAACACCTTCGCCGAGCGGATGAGCCAGTTCCCGATCACCATCCGGCAGCTCTCCCGGTTCCAGACGCCGAAGGAGGCCGAGCAGGCCCTGGCGATGGTCGGCGACGGCACCGCTGACATCGTCATCGGCACCCATCGGCTGCTCCAGGCGGCCACCCGGTTCAAGCAGCTGGGGCTGGTCATCATCGACGAGGAGCAGCGCTTCGGCGTCGAGCACAAGGAGCACCTGAAGACCCTGCGCGCCTCGGTCGACGTGCTGGCCATGTCGGCCACCCCGATCCCGCGCACCCTGGAGATGGCGATCACCGGCATCCGGGAGATGTCCACCATCGCCACCCCGCCGGAGGAGCGGCACCCGGTGCTCACCGCCGTCGGGGCGTACGACGAGCGGCAGGTGGCCGCCGCGATTCACCGCGAGCTGCTCCGCGACGGTCAGGTGTTCTACCTGCACAACCGGGTCGAGTCGATCGAGCGGGCGGCCCGCCGGCTCCGCGAGCTGGTGCCCGAGGCCCGGGTCGCGGTGGCGCACGGCCAGATGGGTGAGGAAGCGCTCGAGAAGGTGATGGTCGGCTTCTGGGAGAAGGAGTTCGACGTCCTGGTCTGCACCACGATCGTGGAGTCCGGCATCGACATCCCGAACGCCAACACCCTGATCGTGGAGCGGGCCGACCTGCTCGGTCTGGCCCAGCTGCACCAGATCCGGGGCCGGGTCGGCCGGGGCCGGGAGCGGGCGTACGCGTACTTCCTCTACCCGTCCGACCGGCCGCTGACGGAGAACGCGCACGAGCGGCTGGCCACCATCGCCCAGCACACCGAGTTGGGCGCCGGCATGTACGTGGCGATGAAGGACCTGGAGATCCGGGGCGCGGGCAACCTGCTCGGCGGCGAGCAGTCCGGCCACATCGAGGGCGTCGGCTTCGACCTGTACGTCCGGATGGTCGGCGAGGCGGTCTCCGCCTTCAAGGGCGAGCAGCCGGAGGAAGAGACCGAGGTCAAGGTGGATCTTCCGGTCGACGCGCACCTGCCGCACGACTACGTCGCGGTGGAGCGGCTGCGGCTGGAGATGTACCGCAAGCTCGCCGAGGCTCGTGACGAGGAGCGGCTGCGCGAGGTGGTCGCCGAGATGACCGACCGCTACGGCGAGCCGCCCGCGCCGGTGCAGAACCTGGTCGCGGTGGCCCGGTTCCGGCTGCTGGCCCGGCGGTACGGCCTCACCGACGTCTCGATGCAGGGCAAGCACCTCCGGTTCGGCCCGCTGCCGTTGCCCGACTCGAAGCAGCTGCGGCTCAAGCGGTACCACCCTGACTCGGTCTACAAGCAGGCGCTCGACCAGGTCAGCGTGCCCCGGCCGAGCACCCGCCGGGTCGGCGGCGAGCCGCTGCGCGACCAGGCGCTGCTGGAGTGGTGCGCCCAGCTCCTCTCCGACGTCCTCGGCGAGCCCGAGGAGCTGGCCGGTTTTGCCAGCCCCGCAGTGGCGAGCGAAAGGTGATGCGGCGAGCCCACGCCGGCTCAGCCGGCTGGGGCCGGTGCGCGGTGAGCCGCGCCCGAGCGGGGTGGGCGGCGTCACAGCAGCGTGGCGGGCATGAGAGAGTGGCCGTCATGCGTGCTCGCCGTCTCATCGCCGCCGCCAGCGTCGCGGCCCTCGCTGTGCTCTCCCTCGCCGCCTGCGGCCGGTCCGCCCCGACCGTCGCCGCGTACGTGGGGGACACCGCGTACTCGATCGACCGGGTCAACGCCATCCGCAAGGAGGCCGCGACGGTGTACGCCGAGCAGGTGGACGCGGCCGAGAAGCAGGGCCAGCAGGTGCCCCCGGAGCAGCGCCAGCTGGACCTGGACGGGCAGGACGTGGTCAACCTGCTGGTCGGCCTCGACCTGGGCAAGCGGATCGTCGCCGCGAAGCAGGTCCAGGTGGGCAACCAGGTCAGCGTCGACGCGATCGGCCAGATGCGCCACGTGCCGGACACCGAGTACGCGAAGCTCGCCGCCGAGTGGTACAACATCTTCCTCGCGCTCGGCGGGGCGCTGCCGTCGACGGAGCTGACGGACGTCGACCGTGGCGCGCTCTACGACGCGCTGGTGAAGGCGAACGTGGCCCCAGCCGGCTGGTCCGCCGACGAACAGCGTCAGGTTTTCGCTGACCCCAACATCGCCAGCCAGGCGACGGCGGTGGTGGCCCTGAGTGAGGTGCTGCGGGGCGAGGTGGCCCGGCAGGACGTCCGGATCAACCCGCGCTACCCGACGCTGGCCGTCCCGGCCGTGCTCCAGCTGCAGGCCCCCACCTTCTACGACCTCCCGTACGTGGACGGCACCGGCCCGGTCACCGACATCTCCACCCCTGAGCCGAAGACCACCGACGAGACGGACGACACCGCGTCCACCGCCCCGGGCACCGCCTCCTGAGCATGACCGCTCGGATCGTCCTGCTGGTCACCTCGCCGCGGCTGCCGGCCGGCCTGCTCACCGCGGCCGCCTGGGACGTCGTACGCGCAGCGCCTGTGCTGGCCGGCGCGGAGAGCGGGTTGACCTCGGTGGTCCGGGCGGCAGGTGCCGGGGTGACCGTGGTGGCCGAGGGTGCCACCCAGGCGTTGCTCGACGCGGTTGCGGCGCACGGCACGGCGGTCTGGCTGGCCGGGCCGACCGGCGACGAGGCCCTCGCTCGGGAGCTGGGGCTGCGGCTGGCCCGCGAGCCGGGCCTGGCCGAGCTGGAGCTGATGTACGGCTCGTGGGACCCGCCGGGCGCCCGGCTGCTCGACGCGGTCGAGGTGATGGACCGGCTCGCCTCCCCCGGCGGTGACCCGTGGAAGCGGGCGCAGACGCACCGCAGCCTCGCCGGCTTCCTGCTCGAGGAGTGCTACGAGGCGTACGACGCGATCAGCGCCGACGACACCGACGCGCTTCGCGAGGAGCTGGGCGACGTGCTGCTCCAGGTGCTGCTGCACGCCCGGCTCGCCGAGGAACTGCCCGACGGCAAGAGCTGGACCGTCGACGACGTGGCCGGCGGCCTGGTCGACAAGATGGTCCGGCGTAACCCGCACGTCTTCGCAGGGGCCGAGGCCGCCACGATCGAGGAGATCGAGGCGAACTGGGAGCGGATCAAGCGGGCCGAGAAGACCCGCGAGTCGGTGCTGGACGGTATCGCGATGAGCCAACCCGCGCTGGCCCTGGCGGCGAAGATCCTGGACCGGGCCGGCCGGATCGGACTGGCGGTGCCGCCCCCGCTGACGGAGTCCCAGGTGGATCCGGAGGCGAGACTCGGCGCCAGCCTCCTGGCCACCGTCGCCGCCGCCCGCCAGGCCGGCATCGATCCCGAGGCGGCTCTCCGCCGCACCGCGCTGGCCTACGCGGACGCCGTCCGCGCTGCCGAACGCGCCTCCCACCCGCCCCACCCCACCCCCACCCAAGCGAGTTGATCAAGGAGTTTGCGCCGGAGAACGCGCTCCGACTGACGCAAACTCATTGATCGACGAGAACGTCGGCATCGACGAGAACGTCGGGGAAGGTCGGTAGGGTCGTCCGTATGGACGCGTTTGTGGTGGTGGCGGAGCGGATCGTCGAGGCGTTGCTGGAGAGCCGGCCCGGGCTGGCCACCTCGGCCGGGGACCACCGGTACGACGACCGGCTGCCCGACCTCTCCGCCGGTGCCCTCGCGGCCGACCAGGCGATGCTGCGCGACGCGGCCGACGCGCTCTCCGAGATCGACCCGGGCTCACTCGACGTCGAGGAGCGGGTCGACCACGCGCTGCTCAGCAGCATGGTCGACCAGGGGCTGTTCGAGCTGACCGAGATCCGCGCCCACGAGTGGGACCCGCTGCGGCACAACCCGGGTCCGCTGCTGCACGCCGTGCTGGCCCGCCCGTACGCGCCCGTCGAGGAGCGGCTGACCCACCTGGCCGGGCGGCTGGCGGCCGTACCCGACGCCCTGGCGACCGCGCGCGCGATGCTGCGCGACATGCCGCGGATCCACGCGGAGACGGCGGTCGGGCAGTTCACCGGTGCGGCGGCGCTGATCCGCGACGAGCTGCCGGGGCCGCTCGCCGAGGCGCCGGCGCTGCTCGACCGGGTGGAACCGGCGGCGACCGCCGCGATCGCGGCGCTGGAGGAGTTCGTGGCCTGGCTGCGGCTCGGGCTGGCCGCCGACGCCGGCCCGGGGCGCGACCCCCGGTTGGGCCGGCGGCGTTGGGAGGCGCGGCTCTGGCACACGCTGGACACCGAGCTGAGCGCCGCCGAGGTCCAGCGCCGTGCCTGGAACAACCTCGACCGGGTCACCGCGGAGATCCGGGAGGCGGCCGTGGAGCTGGTCGGCGGCCCGGCCGACGACGCGACGGTACGTCGGGCGTTGGATCTGCTCGCCGCCGAGCATCCCGACGATGCCACCATCGTGGACCTGGCCTCGGTCACGCTGGACGAGGCGACCGACTTCGTCCGCGCGCACGACCTGATCACCCTGGTCGACGACCCGTGCGTGATCCAGGAGATGCCGGAGTTCGCCCGGGGCGTGGCGGTGGCCTACTGCGACTCGCCGGGCCCGCTGGAGACGGCGAACGTGCCGACCTTCTACTGCATCGCGCCCGCCCCGGCCGACTGGCCGGCGCAGCGGGTCGAGTCGTTCTACCGCGAGTACAACGACCACATGATCCGCAACCTGACTGTGCACGAGGCGATGCCCGGTCACTTCCTCCAGCTCGCCCACGCCCGCCGGTACGGCGGGCCGACCCGGGTCCGGCCGCTCACCGAGTCGGGGGTGTTCGTCGAGGGCTGGGCCGTCTACACCGAGGAGCTGATGGCCGGCCTCGGGTTCGGCGGGCTTCCGGTCCGGCTCCAGCAGCTCAAGATGCAGCTCCGGATGACCATCAACGCGCTGCTCGACCAGCTCGTGCACTGCGAGGGGATGCCCGAGGCGGAGGCGATGGCGCTGATGACCGGGCGCGGCTTCCAGGAGGAGGGCGAGGCGGCCGGCAAGTGGCGGCGGGCGCTGCTCACCTCCACCCAGCTCTCCACCTACTTCGTCGGGTACAGCGAGATGGCCGACATCGCCCGCGCCCGCCCCGACGGCGTGTCGGTGCGCGAGTGGCACGACGCGATGCTGGCACACGACTGCCCGCCCCCGCGCCACCTGCGTACCCTGCTGGGGGTGTAAGGAAGGGCCCCCTGTTAACGCCTCCGGTAGAGCAGGGGCCCCTTGTTAACACCTGGGCCGGGCGTCCGCGCTGGTTCAGCGCCGCGCGCGGGCGGCGACGGCGTCGACCAGCCAGCGCGAGATGGAGTACGCCGGCGGCAGCTCCGACGGCAGCGCGTCCACCGGGAACCAGCGCGCCTCGGTCAGCTCCGTCGGGTCGATCACCGGCTCGGCGTCCGGGTCGGTGACGGTGGCGGTGAAGCCGGCGAGCAGGGTGCCCGGGCCGGACATCGCCCAGGGCTGGCTGTCGACGTAGACGGGCCGCCCGATGGTCAGCCCGACTTCCTCGGCGATCTCCCGGTGCGCGGCCGACTCCAGCGACTCGCCCGCCTCGACGAACCCGGCCACCAGCGCCCACAGCTGCGTCGGCCCGTACGCGTGCCGGACCAGCAGCAGTTCGTCGGCGCCGCCGGCCCGGCCGGGGCGGGTGATCGCCACCAGCACCGCTACGGAGAGCGGCACGAACACGGTCAGGCCGCAGTCGGGGCAGCGCCGGGCGGTCTCGCCCGGCCAGTCGGTCAGCTCGGCCCGGCACGCCCCGCACCAGCGGTGCGTACGCCGCCAGGTGACCACCGCGAGGGCCCGCCCGGCGAGGGCGGCCAGCGGTTCCGGCAGCTCGGTGGCGATGCCCTGCCAGCCGCGCCAGCGCCCGGGCAGCGCCTCCGCGTCGGCCACCTCGGCCGCCCAGGCCGGCGTCCCGTCGAGCGTCCCGAGCGGCACCCACCGGAGGTCGGCGGGCAGCCCGCCGATCCGGGGGAAGTGCCCGTCCGGCCCGGCCAGCAGCTTGCGCCCGGCCACCGGCAGGGCCAGGTCGTCGGGCGCGGGCGGCCGGCTCCGGTCGGCACCGGGGACGAACCCACCCCGGTCCGCCGCGGCCGGACCGCCCAGGCGGTCGGGGGCGGCGCCGCCCGCTGCGGCCGGAGCGCCGGTCCCGGCGGGGGCGTCCGCGGGCCGCCCGGTCACGAGGTCGCCGGGCGGCGATCCACCACGTCGGCCCCGGCCGGCACGTCGAAGGCGGACGCCTCGACCGTGTCGGTGTACCGGCTCAGCGCAATGTCCGCCGGCTTGCCGTCCAGGGTCCCGGTGAAGCTGGCCAGCACCCCCTCGGTCGTGACGCAGGCGGTGAAGCGCTCCCCGGCGCGGGTGACGTCGACGCAGGTGGCGTGGTGCCCGCCCAGGGTGGTGTCGGTCTGCTCGATGTCCGCCTCGCGGTCGAGGGCGGCGTCGGTCAGCAGCCGGATCACCGCCGGCGGGGTGACCAGGCCGTACTTGCGGGCCTCGGTGTAGACCACGACCGACGGCTTCCCGGCGGTCGGCAACGGTGGCGACACCACGCAGGAGGTACGTCCTCCGCTTTTCTCGCAGTGCGTCACCGCCTGCTGGGACACCGTGATCTTGCCGTCCGGCCAGGTGTACGCGGACTGGAGCGGCTTCATCGTCTGGGCGACAGAGGCGGTTCGGCCGCCCGGCAGTTGGTAGTCGGCGGCCCAGGTCTGCTCCAGGGCCCGGTCCATCCGGGCGGCAAGGTCGTTGACCAGGTCGGCCCGCCCGAGCGCGCCCCCGGCGTCGTCGAGGGCCTGACAGCCGGTGACCGTGAGCGACGCGATGACCGAGGCGGCGAGCACGCGGAGAGTCGTCGAGGCGGCGGGCATGTCACCCAGCCTCGTCGATCGGGGCAACCTCTCGCAAACCCGATGCCGGTTGAGGTCAGAGATTCCGGGAATGTCCGTCTCGTCTGCGGCGCGGAAAGGGGGATCCGCGCCGGGCACTGTTCCTCCCGTCAGCCAACCCTGGGCCGGCCCGGCCCGGAAGGGCGATACGCTGCGTGCAACACCTGCCTCAGCCGCACCGTCGCGGCCCATACCGGACCGGAACACACAAACGAGGAGCGACTCAGTGGCAACCATCGAGGGAATCGTCGCCCGGGAGATCCTGGACTCGCGGGGCAACCCGACGGTCGAGGTCGAGGTCGGGCTCGACGACGGCACGATCGCCCGCGCCGCGGTGCCGTCCGGCGCCTCCACCGGCGCCTTCGAGGCGATCGAGCTGCGCGACGGTGACCAGGACCGCTACCAGGGCAAGGGTGTCGAGAAGGCGGTCACCAACATCGAGGACAAGATCGTCGACGAGCTGATCGGCTACGAGGCCAGCGAGCAGCGGCTGATCGACCAGAAGATGCTCGACCTCGACGGCACCGACAACAAGGCCGAGCTGGGCGCCAATGCGATCCTCGGCGTCTCGCTGGCGGTGGCGAAGGCCGCCGCGGGCAGTGCCGAGCTGAGCCTCTTCCGCTACCTGGGCGGCCCGAACGCGCACCTGCTGCCGGTGCCGATGATGAACATCCTCAACGGTGGCGCGCACGCCGACTCGAACGTCGACATCCAGGAGTTCATGATCGCGCCGATCGGCGCGCCCACCTTCCGTGACGCGCTGCGCTCCGGTGCCGAGGTCTACCACGCGCTGAAATCGGTGCTGAAGAAGAAGGACCTGTCGACCGGTCTCGGCGACGAGGGCGGCTTCGCCCCGAACCTGCCGACCAACGCCGCCGCGCTCGACCTGATCGCCGAGGCGGTGGAGAAGGCCGGCTACCGGCTCGGCACCGACATCGTCTTCGCCCTCGACGTGGCCGCCACCGAGTTCTTCGAGAACGGCACCTACACCTTCGAGGGCAGCGCGAAGACCGCCGAGGAGATGAGCAACTACTACACCAAGCTCGTCGGCGACTACCCGATCGTGTCCATCGAGGACCCGCTGTCGGAGGACGACTGGAGCGGCTGGGCCACCCTGACCGCGGCGCTCGGCGACCGGATCCAGATCGTCGGCGACGACCTGTTCGTCACCAACCCGCAGCGCATCGCCCGGGGCATCACCGAGAAGGCCGCCAACGCGGTGCTGGTCAAGGTCAACCAGATCGGTTCGCTCACCGAGACCCTGGACGCGGTGGACCTGGCCCACCGGGCCGGCTTCAAGTGCATGATGAGCCACCGCTCCGGCGAGACCGAGGACACCACCATCGCCGACCTGGCCGTCGCCCTCGGCTGCGGCCAGATCAAGACCGGCGCCCCGGCCCGGTCCGACCGGGTGGCCAAGTACAACCAGCTCCTGCGGATCGAGGAGGAGTTGGCCGACGCGGCGCGGTATGCCGGCGCGGGCGCGTTCCCGCGCTACCGTTCGGCCTGAGCCGCAAGCTCCGGGGGAGGGGTGTGACGATGCAGCAGCGCCGCACACCGGGTGGTCAGCGTCCCGCCCGCCGGCCCGGTCAGACCGGCCGGCCGGGCGCGGCCCGGATCCGGTCGTCGGTCCGCGACGCCGGCGTCCGGGCCGAGCCACGCGCCGCCGGCCGGTCGCCCGGCGCCATCCGCGGCGTCGATGGCGTACGCCCCGCGAGCCGTCCCACGGCCGCTCGGCGTACGGCGGCCGGCGGCACGGTCAAGCGGCTCACCGCACCCCAACCCCGGCGCGTCACCGGGCGTGCCACCGTGCTCTTCGCGGTACTGATCGCGCTCGCCCTGGCCTACACCTATCCGGTCCGGGTCTACCTCGACCAGCAGACGGACATCGCTCGGATGGAGGCCTCCCAGGCGGAACAGCGCAAGGAGATCGAGGATCTCTCCGCCAAGGCGGCCAAGTGGCAGGACCCGGCGTACATCGAGGCGCAGGCCCGGGAGCGCTTCTTCATGGTCCGGCCGGGAGAGACCCCGCTGGTGGTGCTCTCCGACCCGGAGGGAGCCGCGAAGGACGCCAGCAGGGGCGCGCAGCCGGGCCCGCCGAAGCGGCCCGACCCCTGGTACGACACGCTGTGGTCGAGCGTGCGGGCGGCCAACGCCGAGCGCCCCGAGAAGAAGTGACCACCCCGAGCACCCACCCGACGAGAGACAGGCACCGCGAGTGCGAGGAGTGAGCCGGGTCTGCGAGCCCCGCAGTCGCGAACGAAAGGCGACACCGTGAGTGCGAGGAGTGAGCCGGGTCTGCGAGCCCCGCAGTCGCGAACGAAAGGCGACACCGTGAGCGTCGTACCACCGCAGGATCCGGCGGCGGATTCCGTACCCCCGCCCGAGCGGCAACCGGCCACCGAGGCCGACCTGGCCGCGGTGGCCGCGCAGCTCGGACGCCCGCCCCGCGGCACCCGGGCGGTGGCCCATCGCTGCCCGTGCGGCCTGCCCGACGTGGTGGAGACGACGCCGCGGCTGGCCGACGGCACCCCCTTCCCGACGCTGTACTACCTGACCTGCCCGCGCGCGACGGCGGCGTGCAGCCGGCTGGAGTCGGCCGGGCTGATGAAGGAGATGGCCGAGCGGCTGGCGACCGACCCCGAGTTGGCCGCCCGCTACCGGGCCGCGCACGAGGACTACCTGGCCCGGCGGGAGGCGATCGGCCAGGTGCCCGAGATCGCGGGCATCTCGGCCGGCGGCATGCCCGGGCGGGTGAAGTGCCTGCACGTCCACCTCGGGCACGCGCTCGCCGCCGGGCCGGGGGTCAGCCCGTTCGGCGACGAGACCCTGGCGCTGGTGGAGAAGTGGTGGGCCACCGGCCCGTGCGTGGACGTCCCGACGGCCGAGTGAGATGATCATCGACGAGATCGTGGTCCGCCGGGCCCGCACCTCGGATGTGCGCGGCATCCGGCGGCTGGTCGACACCTACACCGACGATCGGCGGCTGCTCAGCAAGGCCACCGTCACGCTGTACGAGGATGTGCAGGAGTTCCGGGTGGCGGTGGCGCCGGACGGCACGGCGGTCGGCTGTGGTGCCCTGCACGTGATGTGGGAGGACCTGGCCGAGATCCGTACGGTGGCGGTCGACCCGGCCTGCCGGGGGCGCCGGATCGGGCACCGGATCGTCGGCGAGTTGATCGAGGCGGCGCGCGAGCTGGGCGTGGCCCGGATCTTCGTCCTGACCTTCGAGACCCGGTTCTTCGGCTCGTTCGGCTTCCGCGAGATCGACGGCGCGCCGGTGCCGCAGCCGGTCTACGAGCAGCTGCTCCGCTCGTACGACGAGGGCGTGGCCGAGTTCCTCGACCTGGAACGGGTCAAGCCGAACACTCTCGGCAACTCCCGGATGCTGCTGCGCCTCTAAAGGCCGGCGGGTCAGCGGGGGGTTGCGGCAAGTCGGCCCGTTCCGGCTGCTTGACACCGCCGCTGCCGCACGTTGAGTCGATCATGGCACTCGGCCGGTTCGGGCTGCCGTAGGGTTGCTGCCGTGACGACGCGCGTGGCTGCCATCGACTGCGGGACCAACTCGATCCGACTGCTGGTCGCCGACCTGCCTGGCCCGGACGCCGGCCCGCAGGCGCCGCTGGTGGACCTGTGTCGCCGGATGGAGATCGTCCGGCTGGGCCAGGGTGTCGACCGGACCGGCCGGCTCGCGCCTGAGGCGATCGAGCGGACCCGGGTGGCGCTCGCCGACTACGCGGCCGAGATCGAGAAGTTCGGCGCGGAGCGGGTGCGGATGGTGGCCACCTCGGCGACCCGGGACGCCGCCAATGCCGCCGACTTCCGCACGATGGTCGAGCAGACCCTCGGCGTGGCGCCCGAGGTGGTCACCGGCGACGAGGAGGCCCGGCTCTCGTTCACCGGCGCGGTGCGCGGGCTGCCCGCCGACGCCCAGCCGCCGTACCTGGTGGTCGACATCGGCGGCGGCTCGACCGAGTTCGTGGTCGGCACCCGCGACGGCAGGGTGCAGGCGGCCGTCTCGGTGGACATCGGCTGCGTCCGGATGACCGAGCGGCACCTGCACGGCGACCCGCCGAGCCGGAACGAGATCACCGCCGCGCAGGCGGACATCGCCGTGGCGGTGGACCGGGCGCTGACGGTGGTGCCCGGGCGCGAGGCCGCCACGCTGGTCGGGCTCGCCGGATCGGTCACCACCGTCGTCGCCATCGCTCAGGGCCTGGGGGAGTACGACCCGGAGCGCATCCACCACGCCCGGGTCTCGTACGACCAGGTCGCGGAGGTCACCGCCGACCTGCTCGCGAAGAGCGCCGCGCAGCGGCTGGCCATCCCGGTGATGCACCCCGGCCGCGCGGACGTGATCGGCGCGGGAGCCCTGGTGCTGCGGGTCATCATGGAGCGCGCCGGCATGCCGTCCGTCGTCGCATCCGAGCACGACATCCTCGACGGCATCGCGTGGAGCCTCGCGTAGACCGTCAACCGGTCACCGCGACGCCTGGCGCGGCCATTCCGAGGACTGCCCGAGCCGGTCTCCGGAACCGCCGGACGTGCCTGCCCAATCCGAACCGCTGGTCGCGTTCGAAGCGCCGGCCCGAACCAGTTCCGGCTCGGACGTGCTGCCTGACGTGCTCAGGCCGAGACCGTCCACGCCGAGCGGGCGGTTTCGTGGCGCGGCGGGCGCGAGGACCTCGTCGGGCATCACCACGTGAGAGTCGGCGTCCGACCGCTGCCAACGGCCGGCGCTCACCACCGCGACGAGCAACAGCGAGCCCACCAGCAGTGCCGTCCCGGTCCGGACGGGGGCCGCCAGGTCGACCTGGTGGCCGCTCAGGGTCACCTTGTGGTTGAGCAGTTTCAGCGTCGAGGTCGGGTTGACCAGCAGGCCCAGGTAGGTAGCCGAGTAGGCCAACCCGGCCAGCGTCGCGCCCAGCGGGGAGATCCGGAGCGTGGCGATGAGCCCGAGCAGAAGCCCGGCGGCTGCCAGCACCAGCGCGGGCTTTACGAAATCACCGCTCTTCAATGCGCTCGCGTCTTGCGCGTCTGCGAACGCCTGCGCCGTCCGGCTCTGGCCGAGGGCGAAGAGGATCCAGGCCAGCGGGCCTACGATGGCTGCGGCGATCAGGGTTCCGAAGTGTCGCATTCAGGCAAGTTATCGATCGTCCTCCGAGATCAGCAGGTCTCATAAGCGAAACTTAAGCGCCGGCACAGAATGGGTGCCGCTGTAGCGCGAATTCCGTGACGCTGCGGGATTCGCGGGTGACGTAGCGCGACCTGGTCTCACCGAATGGCAGTCAAGCGGCGCGCTACTGTCTGCTTGACGGTACTGTGTAATCCGCAGTACCGTGCCAAGTGTGGATACGACGCAGCTCCTCAAGGGCGTGCTCGACCTGGCCGTCCTCGCCGTGCTCAGGGACGAGGACGGCTACGGCTACGACATTCTCCGCCGGCTGCGCGAGGCCGGCCTGGAGGAGGTCGGCGACGCCTCGGTCTACGGCACCCTGCGCCGGCTCTTCGCCGCCGGCCTGCTGACCACGTACGTGGTGCCGAGCGAGTCCGGCCCGCACCGCAAGTACTACGCGCTCAACGCCGCCGGCCGTGACCAGCTCGCCCGCTCCGGCAAGACCTGGCGATCGTTCGCCACCACCATGAACGCACTGCTCGATGATCGGGGGATGGCGGCATGACCGTCACTGGGCAGGAGATCGCGGACTACGTAGACCGGGTGCGGGCGGCCCTCGCCGACCTGCCACCCCATGTCCGCGACGAGCTGACCGAGGACCTGCCGGAGCACCTGGCCGAGGTGGCCGCCGAGACCGGTGGCGCGCTGGTTGATCGGCTGGGCACCCCCGAGGCGTACGCGGCCGAGCTGCGCGCCGCCGCCGGCGCGGACGGCCGCACCGAGCGGTCGTCGTTCGACCATCGGCTGGCCGCCGCGCGGAACTGGGCCGGCGCCCGGCTGCGCGCCCTCGACACCCGGCTCGGCCCGCTGCTCGGGTACGCCACGGCAGGCGAGTTCCTCCGGCCGCTGCGCCCGGCGTGGTGGCTGGTCCGCGGCTGGCTGGCCGCGCTCCTGATCTCCGGCGCGCTCGGCGAACCGTCCGGGTTGCTGCCCCGGCTCAGCGGCAGCGTGCTGGCCGGCCTGTTCCTGCTCGCCGGCACGATCCTCGCCTCGGTCTGGTTGGGCCGGCGCTCCGTCGACCTCCGGGGCTGGCGGCAGCGGCTGCTACGCCTCGGTACGGCCGCCCTGCTGCTTCTCTCCCTCGCCACGCTAATCAACGTGGACCAGCACGCCAGCTCGAACGAGTTCGGCTACCACGAGGTCTCGGTAGGCAGCCCGTACGACTCGATCGAGGACGTCTTCGTCTACGACCAGGAGGGACGGCTGGTGCCCAACGCCCAGCTCTTCGACCAGAACGGGGTGCCGATCCGGCTCGGCTGGCCGACCTGTGTCGACCGGAGCGGCACCGTGCCCGCGCCCCGGAACGCCTACCCTTACTGTCCCGACCAGGCACCCTTCGGGCCGCCCGCGCCCGCGCCGACCGTCGACGCGTCGCCCACGCCGACCGACAGCAGGCCGGAAGCGCCGAGCGAAAGCAGGCCGGCCGCGCCGACCGGAAGTGCACCGGTGGCGCCGACCGGAAGTGCACCGGTCGGGGCGCCGGAGCCGGCCGCGCCGGAGCCGACCCGCTGAACTCGTCCGAGGGGCGCCCGTCGACCGACGGGCGCCCCTCGTCACGTACGTCATCGACGGAGTGGGTGGGGCGATGCGGCGAGCGGGAGGTGAACGCCACTGTTTCCGCGTCTTCCCCGCGCCGGTGAGGCCGTGGCACGCTACCCGCACGTAACACCACTGTGCGACCAGCCGATGATGACTGACCGCTAGGAGGACGGGTCGATGGGCGAGATGGTGAGCTTCACCGGCAACGGGGGGACCAGCGAGGGGTATCTCGCGATACCCTCCGACGGTGCGGCCAGCCCGGCGGTCATCGTCATCCAGGACTGGTGGGGCCTGGTGCCCCACATCCAGGCGGTGGTGGACCGCTTCGCGGAGGCCGGCTTCGTCGCCCTCGCGCCGGACTTCCGCCACGGCGGCCCGGCCAGCAAGCCCAATGAGCCCCGGCAGATGCTGAACAGCGTGCAGATGGACGAGGCGGCCACGGACATCGCCGCCGCCGCGGAGTACCTCGCCGGCCGCCCCGAGGTCGCCGGCAAGATCGGTTGCGCCGGGTTCTGCGCCGGCGCCAGCCTGGCCCTCTGGTCCGGGACGTTCTCCGAGCGAATCGCCTCCACCGCGGGCTTCTACCCCCGCCTGCCCTGGGACGGCATGCGGACGGACTGGACCGACTACGCGGACAAGGCGGCGGTCATCCACTGCTCGGAAGCGGACGGCACGTCCGCCGCCGACGGGGTGCAGAGCGTACGCCGGGCCATCGAGGCCGCCGGGGGTGCCTGCCAGACGTACGACTACCCGGGCACCGCGCACGCGTTCTTCAACGAGGACCGCCCGGAGCACTTCGACCAGCGGGCCGCCGCCACGGCCTGGGCCCGCACGCTGGAACTCTTCCGGGCCCGGCTTGGCTGAACCGCGTACCCCCCAGGAGGTGGTCGTCCGCGCCATGCGGGCGACCGACCTGGCCGACCTCGACGGCGCGGTGAGCAACTGCTTCGCCTGCCCGCGCCTGGTCTCGTGGCGGGAGGAGGTCGCCCGGACGAAGCGGGCGGCCTTCCTTCATCAGGAGTACTGGGGACGGCCGGTGCCGGGCTTCGGCGCGTCCGACGCCCGGATCGCCATCCTCGGCCTGGCGCCGGCCGCGCACGGCGGCAACCGCACCGGTCGGATCTTCACCGGTGACCGCTCCGGGGACGTGCTCTTCGCGGCGCTGCACCGTGCCGGGCTCGCCAACCAGCCGACCAGCGTCGCCGTCGACGACGGCCTCACCCTGCGCGAGACCCGCATCTTCTCCGCCGTGCGCTGCGCACCGCCGGACAACAAGCCCACCCCGGCGGAGCGGGACACCTGCGCGCCGTGGCTGCACCGCGAGGTCGCGCTGATCCGGCCCACCCTGCGGGTCGTGGTCGCGTTGGGCGCGTTCGCCTGGGCTGCGTGGTGGCCGGTCCTGCGCAACGTGTACGGTCAACGACCGCCCACACCTCGCCCCGCCTTCGGCCATGGGGCACACTGGTCCGACACGTCCGCACCGGCGCTTCTCGGCTGCTATCACGTCAGCCAGCAGAACACCTTCACCGGGCGGCTGACACCAGCGATGTTGGACGACGTGTTCGCCCGGGCGAAACAGCTGGCCGGGGTGGACGACTGAGGATTGCCTAGGGCGGTGAGATGGACCTCGGCGTGCTGCGCAGGTGGTGGCCGGTCGCTGCGGTGGCCCTGCTGCTCGCCGTAGCCGCGCTCGCCGCCGGGCACTCCACGATCGGCGCCAGTCGGATCCCGCCCATCTCGGACACCATCCCGTACGTGCCGGAGTACCCCACCGCCGAGCCCGCGCCCTCGATCCCGGTCGAGCCCCGGGACGTGGGCCAGCCGACCTCCGGCGGGATTCCCGGGTGGATCCTCACCGCCGCGATGGTCGTGCTCGGCCTGGCCATGCTGGTCGCCGTCGGCTACCTGGTCTGGACGGTGGTCAGCGGGGCGCTGCGGCGGACCACCCGGGCCGTGCCTGCGCAGCGGGCCCGGCGTACGGCCGAGGGCACCGCCCGGGAGGTGGTGGCAGCCCTGGACGCCGGCCTGGTGGAGTTGGACGACCGGTCCACCGACCCGCGGACCGCGGTGATCGCCTGCTGGGTCCGGCTCGAGGAGGCCGCCGAGGAGGCGGGCGTGCCCCGGCTCGCCGGAGACACCTCCACCGACCTGGTCAGCCGGCTGTTGCGCGGCGATCCGGCCGCCGGCGTACCGGCGATCGCCAGCGCCGACGTGCTGGACGGTTTCGCGCGCGTCTACCGCGAGGCCCGGTACGCCACCCACGCTGTCGACGAGCGGATGCGCGACCAGGCCCGGGCCGCGCTGCAACGGCTGCGCGGCGAGCTGACCAGCCTGGCGGCCGTCGGCGAGGTGCCGTCATGACCGACTGGAGCGAGCGCACCGGCACCAGCATCGACGACCTGCTGTCGTTCGACGAGCCCGCCGGCGAGGCCACCCGGGCGCGGCGCGGCCGGCTGCGCTGGGTGCCGCGTACGCTCGCGGCCACCGCGGCGGCCGTGGTGGTGGTCGTGGCCGGACTGCGCGCGGTGGGCCTGCAGGTCTCGCTCTGGATCATCGTGGCGGGCGTGCTCGCCCTGCTCGCCGTACGCCGAGTCACCGCCGCGCTGTCGCCCCCGCCGCCGCTCCCGTCCGGCGGCGGTGCCCCCGCCGGCGAGGAGCCGGGAGCCTGGAACTGGGCCGCCCAGGACGCGCTGCGCACCGCGATCAACGGGTGGGAACGCCCGCTGGACTGGTGTGCCGGCGACCGCGAGCGGTTCACCACCCGGGTCCTGCCCCGGCTCGGCGAACTGGCCGACGAGCGGCTGCGCCAGAAGCACGGCGTGACCCGCGAGTCCGACCCGGCCCGCGCCCGCGCCCTGCTGGGAGAGCCGCTGTGGGCGTTCCTCGGTACGCCATCCCGCCCCCCGTCGCCGCGCCAACTCGCGGCGATCGTCGCCGAACTGGAGAAGCTGTGATGAACGACGTGGACCGGAGCATGCCTCCCGCCGAGGTGGGCCGGCTGGCCCAGGCGGTGCTGGACGCGGTCGGCACGGTCGTGGTCGGCAAGCGGGAGGCCCTGGAACTCGTCCTCGCCGGCATCCTCGCCGGCGGCCACGTGCTGCTGGAGGACCTGCCCGGCCTGGGCAAGACCCTGACCGCGCGCTCGTTCGCGCAGGCTCTCGGGCTGGACTTCCGCCGCCTCCAGTTCACCCCGGACCTGCTGCCCGCCGACGTCACCGGATCCTTCCTGTACGACCAGCGCAGCGGCGACTTCTCGTTCCGCGCCGGGCCGGTCTTCACCAACCTGCTGCTCGCCGACGAGATCAACCGGACCCCGCCGAAGACGCAGTCCGCGCTGCTCGAGGCGATGCAGGAGAAGCAGGTCTCCGTCGAGGGCGTGACCTACCGGCTGGACGAGCCGTTCCACGTGCTCGCCACCGCCAACCCGATCGAGTACGAGGGGACCTACCCGCTGCCGGAGGCCCAGCTCGACCGGTTCCTGCTCCGGGTGTCGTTCGGCTACCCCGACCACGAGGAGGAGTGGGACGTGCTGCGCCGGCGGATCGCCCGCCGCCGGGAGGAGGCCGAGATCAAGCCGGTGGTGGACGCCGGAACGCTGCGCGCCATGCAGGCCGCGCTGGAGGACGTGGTCGTCGAGGACTCGATCGGCCGGTACATCGTGGCGCTGACCGCGGCCACCCGGGAGCACCCGTCCGCGCTGGTCGGCGCCTCGCCGCGCGGCTCGCTGGCGCTGCTGCTGCTGTCCCGGGTCCGGGCGGTGCTCGCCAACCGCGACTACGTGGTGCCGGAGGACGTCAAGGCGGTGGCCGTACCCGCACTGGCCCACCGGATCACCCTGCGCCCGGAGATGTGGCTGCGTCGGGTCGACCCGTCCTTCGTCGTCGGTGAGGTGCTGGCGGCCACGCCCGCCCCGGCCAGCGGCGCGCTGCCCAGTTACGCGGCCGCGCCCGCCGGGCGCTAATGGCCGACCGTCACGAGCCGGCGAGCGGCTGGACGCCCACCTGGGCGCTCGGCCGGGCCGTGCTGCTCACCGGGCTGCTGCTGATCGCGGCCGTGCTGCTCGGCCGGATCGACCTGGTCGTGCTGGCCACGCCGCTCGCCCTGGGCACCGCGTACGGGCTGCGCCGCCGACCCACCACGCTGCCCGAGCTGGAGATCGCCACCGGGGACGCGCAACTGGTCGAAGGCACCCCGATGGCCGCCACGGTCGCCGTCGCCAACCCGGACACCGTGTCGTACGACCTGGCGGTGGTCCGGACCCGGACGTCGCGCTGGCTGCGGGTGGAGAAGGCCGGCTTCGGCGGGACCGGGGTGGACGTGAGCCGGTCCGGGGCCGATCGCCCCTTCGTCACCTCGGTACCGTCCGGCACCGCCGTCGACCTGGAGCTGACCGGGACGGCGCTGCGCTGGGGCCGGCACCCGGTCGGCCCGGCCGGGGTGCGGGTCGCCGCCGCCGACGGGTTGCTCGTCTCCCGGGCCGTGATCACCGAACCGGTCCGGATGCGGGTGTATCCGATGACCGAGCCGTTCGACGCGGTGGAGGCGATGCCCCGCGCCGCCGGGCTGGTCGGCGCGCACCACTCGCGCCGGCCGGGGGAGGGCGGCGAACTGGCCGGCGTACGGGTCTTCGCGCCCGGGGACCGGCTGCGCCGGATCGACTGGCGGGTGTCACTGCGGGCCCGGCAGCTGCACGTGGCGGCCACCCTCTCCGACCGGGACGCCGAGGTGGTGGTGCTGCTCGACGTGCTGGCCGAGGCGGGGGGTTCCGGCGGCTTCCGCGGCCCGGCGTCGGTGCTGGACACCACGGTCCGGGCCGCCGCCGCGATCGCCGAGCACTACCTGCACCGGGGCGACCGGGTGGCGTTGCAGGAGTACGGCTCGGCCGCCCGCCGGCTGCGCCCGGCCACCGGGCGCCGGCAGTACCTGACCGTGCTGGAGTGGCTGCTCGACGTGCGGGCCGAGTCCTCCCCGCACGAGCCGTACGACCAGGTTTTCGGCCCCCAAATGCTCTCCTCGGACGCGTTGGTGGTGGTGCTCACCCCGCTGCTGGACGAGCGGTCCGCCCAGATGTTGGCCAGGATGGCACGGGGTGGGCGGTTCGTGGTGGCGGTGGACACCCTGCCCGCCGATCTGCCGATGCCGAAGGACCGTGGCTGGGCCGAGGTGGCGTACCGGCTGTGGCGGCTGGACCGGGACACGATGATCGGCCAGCTCCGCGAGCACGGCGTGCCGGTGGTGCGTTGGGCCGGCGCCGGCAGCCTAGACCAGGTGCTGCGGGACGTGGCCCGCCTGGCCACCGCCCCCCGGGTGGGAGTTCGGTGAGCGCGAGGAATGCAGCGGAGCGGAGTCCCGCAGTCGCGAACGAAGGCGGGCGCAGATGAACGACCTCCTCGAAGGACTCAACGAGCGGGTTCATGCGCTGCGGTACGGCGTCCGCCGAGTCAGCCTCACGCCGCTGCTGGTCCGCGTCGGCATCTTCCTCACCGTTTTGGTCGGTTTCCTGCTCGCGTACCCGGTGGAGGCGTTCACCCCGCGGTCGCTGCTGGCCCTCGCGGTGGCGGCGGTGCTGCCGGCGGCCGGGCCGCGCCGGGTCTGGCCAACCTTCGCGGCGCTGGTCACGGTCGGTGGCTGGCTGCTCGCCACGCTGGGCTTCGACCGATCGCCGGCGCTGTGGCGGGTGCTCGCCGTGGCCGCCCTGCTCTACCTGGCGCACACCCTCTGCGCGCTCGCCGCGCTGCTGTCGTACGACGCGGTGGTCGACCCGGACCTGGTGGTCCGGTGGCTGGCGCGGGCCGGCGTCGTGGTGCTGGCCAGCGCGGTGCTCGGCATCGTGCTGGCCTGGCTCGGCGGGGTCGGCGGGAGCCACGGCTTCCAGGCGGCGACCGTGGCCGGTCTGCTCGTCGCGGTGGCGCTCAGCGCGTTGCTCGGCTGGCTCCTGCGTCGCAGATAACGGAACACCTCGGGAGGTTGCGCAGGTCACAAGGATTGTGCTGAGTCACAGAAGGGGGTCTCGAAAGGGATGAGGCGAGCCGCCCGGGGAAAGATAGATGGCGTGAACCCGAAGCGGATCCTTGTCGTGGGTGCCGGGCACGTGGGCTTGTACGCCGCTCTGCGCCTGTCCAAGAAGCTGAGCTCTCGTGAGGCCGAGGTCGTCGTCGTCGACCCTCAGCCGCACATGACCTACCAGCCGTTCCTCCCCGAGGCTTCCGCGGGCAACATCTCGCCCCGGCACGCTGTGGTGCCACTGCGGCGGGAGCTGCGCCGGTGCACGGTCGTGGCCGGCGCGGTGACCCGGATCGAGCACGACCGGAAGACCGCGATCGTCCAGCCGATCAGCGGCCCGACCCGCGAGATCCAGTATGACCACGTGGTGGTCGCGCCCGGCTCGGTTTCCCGCACCCTGCCGATTCCCGGCCTCCACGAGCACGGTATCGGGTTCAAGACCATCGGTGAGGCCGTTTTCCTGCGTAACCACGTGCTGGACCGGCTCGACGTGGCGGCCGTGACGACCGACCCGGAGGTCCGCCGGCGCGCGCTGACCTTCGTCTTCGTCGGCGGCGGCTACGCCGGCATCGAGGCGCTCGCCGAGATGGAGGACATGGCCCGGGACGCGCTGCGCTACTACCCGGAGCTGGAGCCGGAGGAGATGCGCTGGGTCCTGGTCGAGGCGACCCAGCGGGTGCTGCCCGAGGTCGACCGGGACATGGGCGCCTATACGGTGCAGCAGTTGCTCAAGCGGAACATGGACATCCGGCTGGACACCCGGCTCGAATCCTGCGTCGACGGGATCGTCAAACTCTCCGACGGCGACAGCTTCGCCACCGACACCATCGTCTGGACGGCCGGCGTCAAGCCGTCGCCGATGCTGGACGCGACCGACTTCCCGCGCGACGAGCGCCGCCGGGTCACCTGCGTGCCCACCCTGCAGATCGTGGACGGCGACCGGGTGGTCGAGGGCGCCTGGAGCGCGGGCGACTGCGCCGCGGTGCCGGACCTCACCAAGGAGCCGGGCAATTTCTGCTCGCCGAGCGCACAGCACGCGGTGCGGCAGGCCGCCCGGATGGCCGACAACATCGTCAACGTGATCCGCGGGCGGGAGCCGGTCAACTACAAGCACAAGCACGCGGGCAGCGTGGCCAGCCTCGGCCTGCACAAGGGCGTGGCGCAGGTCTACGGCGTCAAGATGACCGGCTGGCCGGCCTGGTTCATGCACCGCACGTACCACATGTCGCGTATCCCGTCGTTCAACCGCAAGGTCCGGGTTGTGGTCGACTGGACGCTGGCGTTCTTCCTCAAGCGTGAGGTGGTCGCGCTGGGCCAGCTGCACGACCCGCGTGAGGAGTTCGCCGAGGCGTCCGCGTCGGTGGGCGCGCGCCGCTGATCACAGCCACCAAGAGCAACCACGGGCCGGACCCAGGTCAGAACCGCCAGGTCCAGGCGTCGGCGACCCGGGTGCCCGGGCCGAAGAGCGCCTGCAGGGTCCGACGCAGGGCCTCCGCGTGCGGTGCGTCGTCGGCCAGCGCCACGCATGAGGCGCGCCAGAAGCTGACGTCCCGGACGGCCTGCTGGCGCTGCTCGTCGCCGATCGGCGCCGGCAACCCCCGCTCGGCGACGTCGGCCAGCAGGGCGGAGGTGGGGCGCTGATAGGTGCCGACGGACGGCCGGCCGTCGTCGCCGTACGGGCCGATGAAGAAGCCCTCCGGCATGCCGAACGCGGCGTTCGCGGCGGTGGCCCAGCGCATCGGCGAGGGCTCCGCCGGGGTGGCCGCCGGCACCGGGACCAGCACCCCGCCGGGGCGTACGCACTGTCGCCAGTGGCCGGCGGTGACGAACTCGGGCAGCGCCGGCCGGGGTGTGGTCGGCAGCGGCGCGGGAAACACGCTGAGCAGACCCAGGCCGACGGCCACCGGCACCAGCCGGCGGGCCCGGCCACGGCCCACCAGGGCCCGATCCACGGCGAGGGCCAGCACCGCCCCGGCCAGCGGCAGCACCGCGAGGCCGAACCGCGTCGGCAGCGCGCTGTCCACCACCGGCAGCCCGTCCAGCAGCCCGTACGGGGTGGGCAGCCCGGTCCGCTCGCCGGCGACCAGCACCTCGGGGCCCAGCGACAGGCCGCCCATGGCCAGGCCCGCGGCCACGCAGGCGACCACCACCGGGCGGCGCCCCAGCCAGATCGCGCAGGCGGCGGTGACCAGCAGCAGGGGCCAGCCGAGGAAGGTGTTGAACTCGGCCGGGCCGGTGGTCAACCGGGACGCGGCGTCGCTGCCCAGCACGGAGAGCGGGGAGAAGGTCGTCCAACTGATCAGGTCGGCGGCGTAGTGGCGCGGGTCGAACGGCCCGTCGGAGACGGCCTGCGGCCCGGCGAACTGGTACCACAACGGGTACGCGAGCACGCACCCGGCCAGGCCGGCGGCCATCGTCAGCCCGCCGCCGAACGTGGGCAGCGCCCGACGTGGCAGCCTCTGGTCGGCCAGCCCGTACGCGACGGCCGCCACCAGCAGGGTGAGCGCCGTGAGGAGGAGCACCTCCTCGCCGATGAAGAACTGTGCGACGACCGCAAGGGCCAGCCCGACCGCCGAGGTGGCCAACCGTCGGCGGTCCGGCCCGTCCGTCGGGCCCGTCGGTTCGGCGGCCCGGAACAGCCGGACCACCAGCCAGACGATCACCGGTACCAGCCACTGGGCGGTCATGTGCAGGTGGGCGTTGCTCTGCGAGACCATGCCGGGGCCGAAGCCGCAGAGCGCCGCGCCGAGGCCGGCGGCGAGTGGGTGGGCGCGCAACGCGCGGGTGAACAGGAGATACCAGGCGATCGCGGTGCCGGCGAGATTGCCGCCGGCCAGCAGGGCGAAGGTGACCGGTGCCCCGAACGTGACCGTGACCGGGGCGAGCAGCACCCCGAGCGCGATCACCGTGGTGTTGGTCAGCAGGTTGACCCCGTCCGGGGCGTTGAGCCGGTCGGTGAGCAGGCTGAAGTCGCCCAGCAGGGCGCGCGAGTCGACGGCCAGGAACCACTCGTAGAGGGTCTGGTCGGCCGGGTTGAGCGCGAGCACCCGCTGGCCCGGGGCCGGCCACAGGCCGTGCGTGAGCCACCCGGCGAGCAGGACGAAGAGCAGCCCGGCCAGCAGGTCCGCGCGGTGCCGGGCCGCAGTGGCCAGCAGGCGGCCCGCCCGGCCCGGACGGGCGACCCCCGGTTCGAGGCGGACCGCCTGGCCCTGGCCCGTGCGGGCGGCACTGGTCACGGCTTCGACCATAAGGGCGGGTCCCCGCCGGCTAGGCCAGCTCACCCCGCAACGGTTACGGTGAGACCTGCACCGCCGCGTTTCGCCGCGCCGGTGTCACCCGCCCGGGTGGTGGAACGGCAGACACGGCCGCCTTAAAAGCGGCTGCCGCGAGGCGTGCGGGTTCGAGCCCCGCCCCGGGCACCAGACTCTCAGCTTTCCCACAGCTTCACCCCGGACACGGGGTGCGCGTCCCGTCTACCCTGGAGTTGCACGTTCACGTGCATCGACCCCCCGAGGGAGGCCTGAAAGTGAAGACCACGAACCCGGTGCTGTCCCGGTTCGGCCACGCCGAACGTGAGCGGACGGCCGGGTACGCCCAGCCCGGGCCGTACGGTCAGCCCGGATACCCGCAGCAGTACCAGCCGTACCCGCAGCAGCAGTACGCGACCGGTTACGACACCCCGGTGACCCCGGCCACCGCGGCCCCGATGACCCTGGACGACGTCGTCGTCAAGACGGTCACCATGCTGGCGATCCTCGGCGGCGCCGCGGCGGCCACCTGGGTCCTCGTCCCGGACCAGCTGCTCGGGGCGGCCTGGCTCGGCGGCGCGGTGGTCGGCCTGGTCCTCGGCCTGATCATCTCGTTCTCCCGGATGGCGAACCCGGCCCTGGTGGTGGCGTACTCCGTCATCGAGGGGGTCTTCGTCGGTGCGGTGAGCAAGACGTTCGAGTCCTTCTACGACGGCATCGTGCTGCAGGCCGTGGTGGGGACCTTCGGCGTCTTCTTCGTGATGACGATGCTCTACAAGGCACGCGTCATCCGGGCCACCCCGAAGTTCACCAAGATCATGATCGCGATCATGGGTGGCCTCTTCGCCACCATGATGATCAACCTGGTGCTCTCGCTCTTCGGCGTCAACACCCACCTGCGCGACGGCAGCGGGCTGGCCATCGTCTTCAGCCTGGTCTGCATCGTGGTGGCCTCGCTGAGCTTCGTGCTCAACTTCGCGAACATCGAAGAGGGCGTCCGGATGGGCCTCCCGCAGCGGTACGCCTGGACCGCAGCCTTCGGCATCGTGGTCGGCCTGGTCTGGCTCTACCTGGAGGTGCTGCGCCTGCTCAGCTACCTCCAAGGCGACGACTGACCGCCGCTCGACCTGCGACGCCCGCCTGCCGCGACCGCGGCGGCGGGCGTCGTCGTTTCTTCGCCGCCGCGCATCCGCCCCGGGCAGAGTGGAAGCCGGATACGTCGGCGAGGAGGTCGCGGTGCGAAGTACCAACCCGGTGCTGACCCGACTGGACGACGTTGGCCGGACCGAGCATCAGGTACTCGGCCTGGGTGCCGCCGACACGATGACCGTGACCGACGTGGTCAGCCGCACGGTCGGCCTGCTGCTGCTCACCGGCGCCACCGCGGCAGCCGCCTGGGTGCTCGTGCCACAGGCGGTGTGGATCCCGGCGGCGTTGGCCGGAAGTTCCCTGGCCAGCCTGGCGCTGCTGCTGTTCATCTCCTTCAGACAGGTCACCAACCCGCCCCTGATCGTCGGGTACGCGGTGCTCCAGGGGCTGCTGCTCGGGGTTGCCAGCCGGGCCTTCGAGCTGGTGTACCCGGGCATCGTGGTGCAGGCGGTGATCGGTACCTTCGGCGTCTTCCTCGGCATGGCGCTGCTCTACCGGGCCCGGCTGGTCCGAGCCACCCCGCGGATGGTCCGGCTGGTCGCGGGCACGCTGCTCGGGATCCTGGTGCTCAGCCTGGTCAACCTGGTCACCTACCTGATCACCGGGCGGCAGGGAGTGGTGGTCTACGGCCTGGCCGCGCGGGTGGGCTGGCTGCCGTACCTCTTCTCGGTGGTGGCGATCGTCGCCGGCGCGTTCAGCTTCATCCTCGACTTCGACCTGGTCGAACGGTCGGCCCGGGCCGGCCTGCCCCGCCGGTACGCCTGGTACTGCGCGTTCGGACTGCTGGTCGGCTTGATCTTCCTGTACTGGCAGATCCTCCGCCTGCTCAGCTACGTCCGACGGTGACCGTACGACAACTCCAGCTCGGCGCGTCTGCCGCCGCGCCGCGACCTGGAGCCGTCGTCGACAACTTCAGCTCGGCGCGTCTGTCGCCGCGCCGCGACCTGGAGCCGTCGTAGACTCGGCCGCGATGGGCGCAGCGGAACTGGACCGGGCGGTGGAGCTACTGGTCCGCCAGGTCGGGCACTGGCAGCAGCCGCGCTGGTCGGCATCGGCCGAGGGCGGCAACGTCTCCCGGGCCGACCTGGTGCACAAGCTGGTGCAGGAGATCGCCAACCTGGCGGCGGACGCGGAGGGCGAGCCGCGCCGGGACGTACCCCGGCTCGGCAGCGACCTGGTGCTGCCCGACCAGCTCCGGGTGGTCGCCGCCGACCTGGTGGCGGCCGGCCCACCGGAGTCGGTGCTGGCCGAGGCCGCCGCCGCGGTCGCCAAGACCCGCTCCGTGCTGTAGGGCGACAAGCCCGAGCCCGGCTGGCGTGGGACCGGCTCAGCTCAGCCGTTCGAGTACCATCGCCATGCCCTGGCCGCCGCCGACGCACATGGTCTCCAGGCCGATGGTCTTGTCGTGCCACTCCAGGGCGTTGAGCAGGGTGCCGGTGATCCGGGCGCCGGTCATGCCGAACGGGTGCCCGACGGCGATCGCGCCACCCATCACGTTCAGCTTCTCCTCGGGGATGCCGAGCTGCCGGTACGACGGGATCACCTGCGCGGCGAACGCCTCGTTGATCTCGACCAGGTCGACGTCGTCGATGGTCATGCCGGCCCGCTCGAGCGCCTGCTTCGACGCCTCGACCGGGCCGAGCCCCATGATCTCCGGGGACAGCGCGGTGACGCCGGTGGAGACGATCCGGGCCAGCGGGGTGAGGCCGAGATCCTTCGCCCGCTGGGCGCTCATCACGATCACGGCGGCGGCGCCGTCGTTGAGCGGGCAGCAGTTGCCGGCGGTGATCCGGCCGTCCGGGCGGAACACCGGCTTCAGGGTGGCGACGCCCGCCATGGTCACCCCCGGGCGCGGCCCGTCGTCCGCGCTGACCACGGTGCCGTCCGGCGTGGTCACCGGGGTGATCTCGCGGGCCCAGAAGCCGTTGGCGATCGCCTTCTCGGCCAGGTTTTGGCTGCGCACGCCGAAGGCGTCCATGTCCTCGCGGGTGATGTCGTAGACCTGGGCGAGGTTCTCCGCGGTCTGGCCCATGGCGAGGTAGATGTCGGGGAGTTGGCCGGCCTCGCGCGGGTCGGTCCACACCTCGGCGCCGCCCTGCGCGCGGGTCGCGGAGCGCTCGCGGGCCACCGCGAAGCGGGCGTTCTCCCAGCCGCCGCCGACCAGCGCCTGCGCCTCGGGCGGCAGGGCGTCGGAGTTGCCCCGGGCGTACCGGGAGACGGTCTCGACGCCGGCGGAGATGAACACGTCGCCCTCGCCCGCCCGGATCGCGTGCATGGCCATCCGGGTGGTCTGCAGCGACGAGGCGCAGTATCGGGTCAGCGTGGCGCCGGGCAGGCCGTCCAGGCCCAGCAGGATGGCGACCACCCGGGCCAGGTTGAAGCCCTGCTCGCCGCCGGGCAGCCCGCAGCCCAGGTAGAGATCGTCGATCGTGGTCGGGTCGAGCGCGGGCACCTTGTCGAGGGCGGCCCGGACGATGGCGGCGGTGAGGTCGTCCGGGCGGACGTCCCGGAGGGAACCCTTGACCGCGCGACCGATGGGGGACCGGGCGGTGGCGACGATGACGGCGTCGCGGGGCGACTCAATCGGCATGGGCCAACGCTAACTCGCGGGTAACTTGTGACGGAAGCTGGCCGCCGGGCGGGAAATGTCACGCCCAGCGCCGGGCTCGGTGGTGCCGGGCCGCGGCCGTCGCCGGGCTCAGTGGTGCCGGGCCGCGGCCGTCGCCGCCGCCTCGACCGCCGGCAGCAGGGCGTGCGCCCAGACCCGGTAGCCGTCGGCGGAGGGGTGGTAGCCGTCGTGGCAGAGCGTCCCCGCGTCCGCCCGGAAGACCGGGCCGGTCTCGGCGGCCAGGTCGACGACGCTGGCGCCGGCGTGCAGCACGGCCGAGGTCTGGGCCCGGGCGATCCGTCGCCCCGACCAGGCGAGCAGGTGCCGCAGCGGGGACGCGACCGCGCGCACCGCGCCGAGGTCGGGGCAGGTGCCCACGACCACCTCGACGTGCGCCTCGCGCAGCCGGTGCACCGCCGACCCGAGGTACGCCGCGGCGTCCGCCGGCCGGGCCAGCGCGGTGGCGTCGTTGGCCCCGATCAGGATCACCGCCACGTCGGGCCGCTCGCCGAGCAGGGCGCGAGCCACCTGGGTGGCCAGGTCGGTGGCGCGGGAGCCCGACACCCCCACGCTGGACAGCTGCACCCGCCGGCCGGTACGCCCCTCGGCGAGCAGCTGGGCCAGCTGGCCGCCGACGGTCTCCTCGAAGCGGTCCACGCCGACGCCGAGCGCCGAGGAGTCGCCGAGCAGCACCAGCCGCAGCGGCGGGGCGTCGGCCCGGCCGACCGTGGCGCGCAGCGCGAGGCCCAGCTCGGGCTGGGCGTACTGGCGGCTGCGGGCGGCGATGGCCTGGCCGGCGAGGATCGCCGCCCCGCCCACCGTGCCGGCCACCAGGGACAGGGCCGCGGCGCGGCCCAGCCGGGCCACAAGCTCATTACGCTGCGTCATGATGGCACCTCCCCAGTTCCGGCGGCGCGGGCCGGTCCGCTCGCGGCGCCGACCGCTGCCGCCGAGGCTCGCCGAATGGCGCCGACGTGAGCGTGACCCGCGTTGTGCCTGCTGATGATGCCCCCACCGCCCCGCTCACGCCAGCCCCTCAAGGGTCGGAGACTCGGTGGAACCGGGCTGCGGCACCGCGCCGACACCGAAGAAGGCACGCCGCCGAAGCTGTGCCCAGCGTCCGCCGGGCCCGCCGTCGCGGCCCCGGACCTGGATGCCGCTGACCTCGGTGCCGGCGTGCCGGGCCGCCTCGTGAGCCGCCTCGGGGAGCGACCGTACGCCCTGGGCGGCACGCGAAGGGCGGCGTTCCTGGCCGGCGCCGAGCGCGGAGAGCAAGGTGGGCAGCAGCGCCGCCGCGGCGACCGCGTACCCCTCGGCGGACGGGTGGAACCGGTCCCAGGCGAACATCCGGGCCGGCTCCGCGGCGAACCGGGGACCGAGCAGGTCACCGAGGGAGACCGTCCAGCCGCCCGCCTCGACCACGGCCACCGTCTGGGCGGCGGCGAGCTGGCGGCTCCACCGGCGGGCCAGCCAGCGCAGCGGTGGCTGGATCGGCCGGATCGCGCCCAGGTCGGGGCAGGTGCCGACGACCACCTCGCACCCCGCGGCGCGCAGCTTACGCACCGCGTCGACAAGGTAGCGCACGGCCACGGGCGGCGACGTGCGGTTGGTGACGTCGTTGCCGCCAATCAGGATGGCCGCGATGTCCGGATCGACCTCCAGGGCCGACTCGACCTGCGGCCTCAGCCCCGCCGACAGGGCGCCCACCACGGCGAACCGGTGCACTCGCACCGGCCGGTGCAGCCGGCGGGTCAGCCCGGTGGCCAGCAGTGCGCCCGGCGTCTCGCGGCGGCGGTGCACGCCGTAGCCGGCGGCCGAGGAGTCGCCGAGGATCACCATGGTGACCGGCGGGCCGGGGAGCTTCGCGCCGTACACTCCGTCGCAGCGCGGCGGGGGCGCCTCGGCCATCGGGATGATGCGCCTGGCCTGCCGGGCCTGGCCGAGCAGCAGGCCGCCGGTCGCGGCGGTGGCCGCCACGGTGGCGCCCGTGCCGATCGCCGCCAGGCGGGCGATCCGCCGGAGGTCCCGCCAGCCGGCGGGTACGACGGAGCCAGCGTCCCCCATGAACCGACATTATCGCGCCGCACCGACACCCCGCTCTTCCGAGATTGCTCGGCTGGGAATCGACGGTTCCGGGTACCTGTTCCGACAGGTGGCGCACTTGCGCCGAGGCCGCATGCTGGTGGGCGGAAAGGGGCGAAGAGGATGGCAAAGACGTTGAAGCGGAGCGCGGCCTTCGCCGCGCTGGCCCGGGCGCTGATGGCGGGGGCGCGGGGCGGTCCATCGCTGGGCGCGCGGCTGGCGGCACTGCCGCGGATGATCCGGGCCACCGCGAAGGGCCAGTACGACGGCGGCCTTCGGCTGGCCCTGATGACCGCGGCCACGGCGTACATCGTCTCGCCGATCGACCTGATCCCGGAGTTCCCGCTGGGGCTCCTCGGCCTGGCCGACGACGCGGTGATGGTCAGCTGGCTGGCCGGCAGTGTGCTCGCCGAGACCGAGCGGTTCCTGGAGTGGGAGGCGCGTCGCAGCTCGTTCATCCCGGGCCATGTGGTGCCCTGACGGCACGTACCCTGGGCGACAACGAACGTCCGCCCGGCCGCCGGCGCCGGTGCCGCAACGAAGGGCACAACGAGGTGCAGTACTACGACAACGTCGTCGAGCTGATCGGCAACACCCCGCTGGTACGCCTGCGCAACGTCACCGAGGGCATCCAGGCGACCGTGCTGGCGAAGGTGGAGTACGTCAACCCGGGCGGTTCGGTGAAGGACCGCATCGCGCTGCGGATGGTGGAGGACGCCGAGCGGGCGGGGATCCTCAAGCCCGGCGGCACCATCGTCGAGCCGACCAGCGGCAACACCGGCATCGGGCTGGCCCTGGTGGCCCAGCTCAAGGGCTACAAGTGCGTCTTCGTCTGCCCGGACAAGGTCAGCCAGGACAAGCAGGACGTGCTGCGCGCGTACGGCGCCGAGGTGGTGGTCTGCCCGACCGCGGTCGCGCCGGAGGACCCGCGTTCCTACTACAACGTCTCCGACCGGCTGGCCCGGGAGATCCCCGGCGCCTGGAAGCCCGACCAGTACAGCAACCCGGCCAACCCCCGCTCGCACTACGAAGCCACTGGCCCGGAGCTGTGGAAGCAGACCGAGGGGCGGATCACCCACTTCGTCGCGGGCGTCGGCACCGGCGGCACCATCTCCGGCATCGGCCGCTACCTGAAGGAGGCGTCCGACGGGCGGGTCAGGGTCGTCGGCGCGGACCCGGAGGGCTCGGTCTACTCGGGCGGCACCGGCCGGCCGTACCTGGTCGAGGGCGTCGGCGAGGACTTCTGGCCGGAGACGTACGACCGGACGGTCGCGGACGAGATCGTCGAGGTGTCGGACAAGCAGTCCTTCGAGATGACCCGGCGGCTGGCTCGCGAGGAGGGGCTGCTGGTCGGCGGCTCGTGCGGCATGGCCGTGGTCGGCGCCCTGGAGGTGGCCCGCAGGGCCAAACCAGACGACGTGATCGTGGTGCTGCTGCCGGACGGCGGCCGGGGCTACCTGTCGAAGATCTTCAACGACAAGTGGATGGCCCGGTACGGCTTCCTGGACAACTCCGGTGCCGAGCCGACCGTGGCCGACGCGCTCGCCAGCAAGCCGGGCGGCCTGCCCGAGCTGGTGCACGTCCACCCCACCGAGACGGTCCGCGACGCCATCGACTACATGCGCGAGTACGGCGTCTCCCAGCTGCCGGTGCTCAAGGCCGAGCCGCCGGTGGTGACCGGTGAGGTGGCCGGCTCGATCGCCGAGAAGGACCTGCTCGACGCGCTCTTCACCGGGCAGGCCCACCTGCACGACACCATCGAGCGGCACATGGCCGAGCCGCTGCCGATGGTCGGCGGCGGGCAGCCGGTCAGCGAGGCCGTCACGCTCCTGGAGAAGGCCGACGCCGCGCTGGTGCTGGTCGACGGCAAGCCCAAGGGCGTGCTGACCCGGCAGGACCTGCTCGCCCACCTCGGCGCCCGCTGAAACCACCGGGTGCGGGCCGCTCCCGTCGGGGAGCGGCCCGCACCGCGTCAGCGGCCCAGTTCGGTGGGGACGGCGATCACGTCGACGAGGGCGCCCCGGCGCAGCACGGTGACGGGTAGCCGGGTGCCGATGGCCGGGCCGAGCATCAGCCGTTGCAGCCCCTGGCCGTCCTGCACCGGCCGGCCGCCGGCGGAGAGAATCACGTCGCCCAGGTAGATCCCGGCCACCCCGGCCGGGCTGTCCGGGATCACCTCCACCACCCGCAACCCGCGTCGCTGACCGGTCCGGGCGACGACCTCCGGCGGCAGCGGCATCGGCACGCCCGCGACCCCCAGCCAGGCCCGCCGGACCCGGCCGTCGGCGGTCAGGTCGGCGATGATCTGCCGGGTGGTGGCGTTCACCGGTACGGCCAGTCCGAGGCCGTACCCGGCGACCGCCGTGTTCACCCCGACCACCCGGCCGGCCGAGTCGGCGAGCGCGCCGCCCGAGTTGCCGGGGTTAAGCGCCGCGTCGGTCTGGATGACGTCCTCGATCAGCCGGGTGATCCGGCCGTCGCGGGCCGGCAGCGACCGGCCCAGCCCGGAGACCACCCCGGCGGTGACCGAGCCGGCCAGCCCCAGCGGGTTGCCGACGGCGACCACGAGTTGGCCGATCCGCAGACGGTCCGCGTCGCCCAGCTCCACCGGCGGCACGGTCGTCTCATCCGCTCGCAGCACGGCCAGGTCCGACAGTGGGTCGGCACCGACCACCCGGAACCGGGTCTCGACGCCGTCGCCGAAGGCGGCCGAGCCGTCCCGGGCGCCCTGCACCACGTGCGCGCTGGTGAGCAGCAGCCCGTCCGGGCCGATCACCACGGCGGAGCCGGCGCCCGCGCCGCGCGCGGTCCGCACTGACAGTGCGGCCACGCTGGGCAGCACCCGAGCGGCCACGCCGGTCACCACCCGGGAGTACGCGTCGAGCGCGGCATCCTCCGCCCGCTCGGTGTGCTCGGTGTCCATGCTGCTGCCAACGCGCCGGCGCTGACGCTCATGCCCCGATCCGCTGAGAGCGAACGGCGCGGGTGCGTGACGGGGCGGGCCCTCACACCTCGCGGGCGTACCGCAGCTGGGGGACGAGTGCCGTGCTGATGTGTTCGTCCCGCTGCTCGCCGGTGGCGGACCAACCGCCACGCTCGTAGAAGTGCCGGGCCGGTGCATTGTCCCGGAGCACCCAGAGGGCCGCGTGCGCCCACCCGCGTGAGCGCATTGCCGCCAGCGAGTCGATCATCAGCGCCCGCCCGGTGCCTCGACCCCGCTCGCCCGGCTCCAGATGGATCGCGTTGAGCAGCCCGGTCGCCGGGTCGCCCGCGTCGTCCGGGCCCAGGTAGCTGAAGCCGACGACGCGCCCGTCCCGGTCGGCCACCGTCATCCGGTGGTCGTCGCGTTCCCAGGCCCACCGTTCCACCCAGTACCGGCCCATGGCCTCCGGCGTCGGCTCGGCCAGCGCCTCCAGCGGCAGAAACGAACCGTACGCCGCCACCCGGGACCGCTGGTGCAGGGCGCCGACCGCCATCAGGTCGGCCTCGGTGGCGGGGCGCAGCGTGACGGTCACCGGGTCGAGGCTACCCGCCGGGGCGGTACGGGGACGGTCATCAGGTCCTCGGCGATCACCAGCTCACCGGTGAAGTGCTGCCGGGCCTCGTCGGCGAAGCGGCGTGGGTCGGCGTACCGCTGGGAGAAGTGGGTGAGCACGAGCGTGCGTACCCCGGACTCGGCCGCCACCCGCGCGGCCTGCGCGGCGGTGAGGTGGCCGACCTCGGCGGCGAGCGCGGCCTCCGGCTCCAGGAACGTCGACTCGATGACCAGCATGTCCGCGTGCTCGGCCAGGGCCCACACCCCGTCGCAGAGCCCGGTGTCCATCACGAACGCGAACCGCTGCCCCGGGCGGGTCACGCTCACCTCGTCCCGGGTGACGCGGCGTCCGTCCAGGTCCAGGTGCCCGACGCGGAGCAGCTCGCCGACCGCGGGCCCGGCGATACCGTACGCGGCCAGCTTCTCCGGCAGCGCCCGGCAGCCGTCCGGCTCGACGAGCCGGTAGCCGTACGTCTCGATCGGGTGGCGCAGCCAGCGGGCCTCCAGCGTGCCGATGCCCAGGGTGAACCGCTGCCCGTCGGCCCCGACCGGCTCGACGGCCAGCTCGGCGGTCTCGTAGAAGCTCGACGCGTGGCGCAGCCGGGCGAAGTAGTCCGCGCCACCGGCGGGAAAGTGCACGGCCACCGGGTGCGGCACCCGGTCGAGCGAGAGCCGCTGGATCACGCCGGGCAGGCCGAGGCAGTGGTCGCCGTGGAAGTGGGTGACGCAGATCCGGGTCAGGTCGGTGGCGGAGATCCCGGTGTGCAGCATCTGCCGCTGGCTACCCTCGCCCGGGTCGAAGAGGAGCACCTCGTCGTCCCAGCGCAGCAGGTAGCCGTTGTGGTTGCGCTGTCGGGTCGGGGCCTGGCTGGCCGTCCCGAGCACCACCAGCTCGCGCATGGACCCGGCTCCTCCTGCTGCTGACATGAAGCGACCCCCGGGGCTTCCGCGCTCGCGCGCGGGCCGGCTGGACTGGGCCGGCACCCCGGGGGTCGGGTGGCTGTCATGGATTCGCCGCACCGCTGCCACACGGTCTCGACGATGGTGCCTGTGCCCGCCTCGCGGCGGACGGGATTACTGTCGAGGACAGCGGCTAGCGGACAGCCACCTCACGAGTCCGATTGCTATACAAAGCTGGACCACCTCCTTTCCCGTGTACCGCCACGCTATCCAGTCCTGCGTGACCCCGGCAACGGATTTGGATCACAGGTTCCGTCGGGCCCGCTTCCCGCTTCCCGCTCAGTCCAGGCCGATCGGGCCCTCGCGGGGGCCCTCCTCGGAGGCCGGCTGGACGGCCAGCGACGGGAAGTCGGCCAGGTCGCCCTCCGGCTCGGCGTCCCACTCGGGGAAGACCAGCGGGCTCTGCAGGTAGAGGCAGAGCAACTGGGTGAGGTGGCGCAGGCCGTCGAGGTGGGTGCGCTCGTGCCCGTGGGTGGCGTCGACGCCGAAGCCGAGCAGCGCCACCCGGGCGTGCGCCCCGGCCTCGACCGCCGCCGCCACGTCCGAGCGGTAGTGGTCGAAGACGTCCCGGACCAGGTCGACCCCGTGTTCCCGGGCGATCGACGCCAGGTTGCGGGTCAGGTGGTAGTCGAACGGGCCCACCCCGTCGCCCATCGCCAGGGTGGCCGCGTCCTCCCGGGACTGCTGCCCGGGGGCGACCACCGCGGCGTCCACCGAGACGATCTCGGCGACGTCCGGATCGAGGCCGTGGCTGGCCCCGTGGCCGATCTCCTCGGTGACGGTGACGAGCAGGTGCGCGGTGACCGCGGGGGCCACCCCGGCGTCGACCAGCGCCTTGAAGGCGGTCAGCACCGCGGCCACCCCGGCCTTGTCGTCCAGGTGCCGGGACTTGACGTACCCGGCGGGGGTGACCACCGGATTCGGCAGCAGCGCGACGAAGTCGCCCGCGTCGATGCCGAGCGCGCGCAGACCGGCGATGTCGTGGACCGGCTCGTCGATCCGTACCTCGACCTGCTCCCAGCCGATGCCCTGCGAGTCGACGGCCTCGTTGTAGCGGTGGCCGCTGGCCTTCAGCGGCAGCACCTGACCGGTGATCACTCGGTCCAGGTCGTCGGTGAAGATCCGTACGTGGGCGCCCTCGGCGAACCGGGCGCTGTGCGTACCGATCGGTTTCAGCTCCAGCCGGCCGTTGTCCTTGAGCCGCTTAACCATCCCGCCGATGGTGTCGGTGTGCACCACGATCGCCCGGTCGGCGCCGGTCTGCCGCGGGCCGGGCAGGCAGGCGCTGAGCGCGCCGCGCCGGGTCAGCGTGGAGGAGACGCCCAACGCGGAGAGCCGCTCGCCGACGTACTGCTGCACGTGGTCGGTACGCCCCGACGGGCTGGCGATCTCGAGCAGCTCCACCAGCACCTGGCGGAGGTATTCCAGGTCGATCTCCAGCGGCCTCGGGCTCACGTGGCGCCTCCCGGCCCGGCCGGGCTCCAGAGCCGCTGCGGCGCGCGGGTGCCGGGGAAGAGCAGGTCGACGAAGCGCTCGGCGGTCGGCTGCGGTTCGTGGTTGGCCAGGCCCGGCCGCTCGTTCGCCTCGACGAACACGTGCTCCGACCGGTCGGGGGATCCGACCAGCAGGTCCAGCCCGGTGACCGGGATGTTCAGCGCCCGGCTGGCCGTCACGCACGCCTCGGCGATCACCGGGTGCAGCTCGGCGGTCATGTCGTGGATCGTGCCGCCGGTGTGCAGGTTGGCGGTCCGCCGTACGGCGAGCACCTGCCCCTCCGGGAGCACGTCGTGCATCTGGTAACCGGCCTCGGCCACCACCTCGCGGGTCAGGCCGTCGACCGGGATCCGCGACTCGCCCCCGGTGGCGGCGGCCCGGCGTCGGCTCTGCCGTTCGACCAGCTCGGTGACGTCGTGCACCCCGTCCCCGGTGATCTGGGCGGGCCGGCGGACGGCCGCGGCCACCACCTCGTGGTCGATGACGACCACCCGCAGGTCCTCGCCCGCGCACAGCTCCTCGATCAGCACGTCCGGGCAGAACCGGCGGGCCAGTTCGACCGCCGCGGCCAGTCGCTCGGGCGTACGCACCCCGACGGTGATGCCGTTGCCCTGCTCGCCCCGGGCCGGCTTGACCACCACAGCGCCGACGTCGGCCAGGAAGGCCAGGTCGTCGCCGTCACCGGTGGCGGTCCGGCCGCGCGGCACGCAGAGCCCCGCCTCGGTGAGGATCCGCCGGGTCACCCGCTTGTCGTCGCAGCGGCTCATCGCCACCGCCGAGGTCAGCTCCGACAGCGACTCCCGGGTGTGGATGATCCGGCCGCCGTTGGTGAGCCGCAGCTCACCCCAGTCCGGATCGGTGACCTCCACCCGGATGCCGCGCCGCATCGCCTCGTCGGCGACGATCCTCGCGTACGGGTTGAGCTCGTCGTACCCGGGCGGGGTGGCGGGAAGGAAGAGTCGCTCGTTGATCGGGTTCTTCCGCTTCACGCACAGCGTCGTGGTGCGGTGGAAGCCCAGCCGCTCGTACAGCCGGATCGCGCCGGTGTTCTCGGCCAGCACCGACAGGTCCACGTACGCGCGGCCCCGCGCGTCGAGCCGGTCGGCCAGCGCGGTGAGCAGTGCCTGGCCCGTGCCGGGCGGCGCGATGTTGAAGTCCACGGTCAGGCACCACAGGCTGGCGCCGTTGCCCGGGTCGGCGAAGACGGCGACGTGGTCCACCCCGGTGATGGTGCCGACCACCTTGCCGGTGGCGTCCTCGGCGACCAGGTGCAGGAACCGGTCGCTGCCGGCGTTGTCGACCAGCACGTCGGCCGGCGCGGTGACCATCCCGTTGCGGGCGTAGATCCGGTTCACCGCGTCCGCGTCGGCGGCGTCGGACAGCGGGCGGATGGCCAGGCCGGGGACCTCGCCGGCCTCGGTGGCGGCCGGCCGGCGCTCGCCGAGCGGCAACCGGTAGGTCAGCGACGGGTCGATGAACAGCTCGTCCGGGAGGCGGGAGACCAGCACGTGCGGGTCGCGCAGGTAGATGCAGATGTCCCGGGCACCAACCGCCTCGGAGCGCAGCACGTCGGCGACATCAACCTGCTCGGTGAAGGTCTGTCCGAAGACCAGCCGGCCCCAGCCGCAGTCCAGCACCACGCCGGCTTCGGCGGACGGCCGCCGGCCGGGCTCCGGGCTGCCCGGCGCGACCGGGTCGCCGCCCGGGCCGACACGTTCCCGGCCGTGGCCCGGCACCCGTTCCCGCTCGATTCGAGCCGTACCGATGGCGAGGGTGTCGGTCACGGTCAGTCGATTCCGTGGCTCTGCAGCCACATTTCCAGGAGTCCGAGTTGCCACAGCTTGTTTCCGTTCAAGGGGGTCAGTTCGGCGTTCGGGTCGGCGAGCAGCGCGTCGACGTACTCGGCGCGGAACAGGTCGCGGCGGCGGGCCTCGGGCGCGGTGAGGGCGTCGCGTACCCGGTCGAGGAGCTTGCCCTCCAGGTGGGTGAGGCCCGGCACCGGGAAGTAGCCCTTCGGCCGGTCGATGACCTCGTGGGGTAGGAACCGTCGGCCGATCTCCTTGAGCACGCCCTTGCCGCCCTGGGCCAGCTTGAGTTCCGGCGGGCAGCTCGCGGCCAGCTCCACGAACTCGTGGTCGAGGAACGGCACCCGGGCCTCCAGCCCGTGCGCCATGGTCATGTTGTCCACCCGCTTCACCGGGTCGTCGGTCAGCATGATCTGGGTGTCGAGCCGCAGGCCGGCGTCGACCGCGGTCTGGGCCCCGGGCCGGGCCAGGTGCGCGGCGACGAAGTCCCGCGCCGGGTCGCCGTCGGCCAGCCACGCCGGGTTGAGCACCCGGGCCAGGCCGGCCGCGTCGCGGTCGAAGAAGGCTTCCGCGTACGTCTCGAGCGCGCGCTCCCGGTCGACTTTGGCCAGCGGTGGGTACCAGTGGTAGCCGCCCAGGATCTCGTCCGCGCCCTGGCCGGACTGGACCACCTTGACGTGCCGGACGACCTCCTGGCTGAGCAGCCAGAACGCCACACAGTCGTGGCTGACCATCGGCTCGCTCATCGCCTCGACGGCGGCCTCCAGCGGCGGCAGCAGATTGCCGGTGGGCACCCTGATCCGGTGGTGGTCGGTGCCGAAGGTCTTCGCGACCAGGTCGGAGTAGACGAACTCGTCGCCCGCCCGGCCGCCGACCGCGTCGAAGCCGATGGAGAACGTGGCGAGGCCCGACTGTCCCTCGCCGGCGAGCAGCGCGACGACCAGGCTGGAGTCCAGCCCGCCGGAGAGCAGCACGCCGACCGGCACGTCGGCCACCATCCGGCGGCGTACGGCGGTGGCCAGCGATTCCAGCAGCGCGTCCTGCCAGTCCCGCTCGGTCCAGTCGGCCCGCTCGGCGACCCGGCTGAAGGCCGGTTCCCAGTAGACCCGCTCGTGGGTCGAGCCGTCCGCCTCGTACACCCGGACGGTGGCCGGGGGAAGTTTGGTGACGCCGCGCAGGATGGTCCGCGGCGGCGGCACGATGCTGTGGAAGCTCAGGTAGTGGGCGAGCGCCACCGGGTCGATCGACGTGTCGATGCCACCGCCAGCCAGCAGCGCGGGCAGCGTGCTGGCGAAACGGACCACGCCCGGCGTCTCGGCCAGGTAGAGCGGCTTGACGCCGAGCCGGTCGCGGGCCAGCACCAGCCGGCCGCTGTCGCGTTCGCTGATCGCCACCGCGAACATGCCGGTCAGGTGGTCGACGAAGTCCAGCCCCCACTCGGCGTACGCCTTGACCACGACCTCGCTGTCTCCAGAGGAGAAGAAGCGGTGCCCTCTGGCGCGGAGTTCCTCGCGTAGCTCGCGGTAGTTGTAGATGCAGCCGTTGAAGACGCCGGTGAGCCCGGCGGCGGAATCGACCAGTGGCTGGCCGCTCGCTGCGGAGAGGTCAATGATCTTCAGGCGGCGGTGCCCCAGGGCCGTCGGCCCCTGGGCCCAGGCTCCACCGCCGTCGGGCCCTCGGTCACTCATCGTGGCCGCCATGCGCTCGACCGCTGCCACATCGGCGCGTGAGCCGTCACGGCGGAACTCCCCAGCCAGTCCGCACATGCCGGTCCATGCTGCCAGATGACGCTTCTATCCGCCGGTTGAGCTGATGACGATTGGGTGGCGTGTTGCTAAAATGCGCGCCTGCGCATCCTGCTCCCGATGGCGGTTGCTGAACGTCACACTCTCAGTTGGCTTCTGCGTCGATGTTGCCGGTCTGGGGTGATTCGCCAGGCTCCCGCCTGTGACGAATGCCACAATGTTGGAACGGCGGCTCATTGCGCCGTGCGCGGCGGTCGCTGCCGCACCGACCGCCAACCGGCCGCCAGTGCGCGGCGGCCGGTGGCACGTCGGGACAGGTCAGCCCGCGGTGCGGGCCACGCCGACCGGGCAGCTCAGCCCGGTCGGGCCGTGGGTGCAGTACCCGTTCGGGTTCTTGGTCGGTGCCAGGTACTGCTGGTGATAGTCCTCGGCGAAGTAGTAGTCAACGAGCCGGGCGATCTCCGTGGTGATCTCGCCCTTGCCGGCCCGCGCCACGATCGGCGCGAACGCGTCCCGCGACGACTGCGCGGTGGCGAGCTGCTCGTCGTTGGTGGCGTAGATCGCCGACCGGTACTGCGTACCGGCGTCGTTGCCCTGGCGCATGCCCTGCGTCGGGTCGTGGTTCTCCCAGAAGACCTTGAGCAGGTCCTCGTAGCTGATCCGGGTGGGGTCGTAGACCACCTGGACCACCTCGGCGTGCCCGGTCATCCCCGAGCAGACCTCCTCGTATGTCGGGTTCGGGGTGATGCCACCCGCGTAGCCGACCGAGGTGGTGATCACGCCGGGGAGGGTCCAGAACAGCCGCTCAGCGCCCCAGAAACAGCCCATCCCAAAGACGGCGACCTGCGAGCCCTCCGGGAACGGGCCTTTCAGCGAGGAGGGCAACACCTCGTGCCGGTCGGAGATCGGCATCGCGACCGACCGGCCCGGCAGGGCCTGGTCGGGGGTGGGCAGCTCGGGCTTCATGCGGCGAAGGAACACGATGGGACTCCTCTCTTGCCTCTCCCAGCGTGCAACACCGCCGGTCCCCGCTTTCTTACCCGCCCGTGCCCGGCTCAGGCCAGGGCGGCGGCGATCCGGCGGGCGACATCCTCGGCCTCGGCGTCGTCCGCGTAGCGGGTCCGTGGCCAGAAGAAGCCACGCAGTCCGTCGCCCTTCGTCCGGGGCACCACGTGGGTGTGCAGGTGCGGCACCGACTGGGACACCTTGTTGTTCACCGCGACGAACGTCCCACCGGCCCCCAGACCGCTCTCCACCGCCACAATGAGCCGCTGCACCAGCCGGAAGTAGCCGGGCAGCAGCTCGGCCGGCAGCGTGTCGAGGGTGTCCACGTGGGTGCGCGGCACCACCAGCACGTGCCCCTTGAAGACCGGCCGGGTGTCCAGGAAGGCCACGCCGTCCGGCTCGTCGGCGACGACGAACGCGGGCACCTTGCCCGCCACGATCCCGCAGAACACGCACCCGCTCACCGGGCCAGGCTATTCCGGATCACAGGCGCTGCTCGACACCAAGGGCCGGGTCAGGCCGGGTCGAGGTACGCCTCCCATTCGTCATCCGGCACCCCGGCGGGCCCGGTCTCGCCGCTCGCCAGCCGGCGCCTGATGTCCGACTCCCATCGCAGGGCCCAGCTCCGCAGCTCGTCGACGCCTGACCAACTCAGGCCGTAGAAGCGGAAGGGCGCGCACCTTGAGCCCGACCGCGTCCTCGAAGGCCAGGACCGGACCGATGCTCATGCGGGCGGGCGGCCCAAGTGCCTCCTTGAGAAGATCGACCTCGCAGGACGCCGCGCCGTCCGAGACGAGCATCCGAGCCATCCGCGGAGTGGCCTCGATCACCTGGGCGGAGAATCCGGCACGGACGTAGGCGTCGGAGAGCCGCTGAACCACCATGGCGAGTGGCATCGCGGTCGCTGTGGCGAAGTCAATGTCGTGCGACGGTCGGTTCACCAGCTCGTGGGCGCACATGGCGTATCCGCCGGCGAGCACCAGCCCGAGATCGTCGCCTGCGGCGAACCCGATCTCGAGGAGCCGGCGATGCAACGCGTCCATTCAGGCGGCGGCCAGGTCGGGCAGGCGGCGCTCCCAGAGGGCGACCACTCGGCGAGCCGTCAGGCGTCTGATTCGGGGCCAGTCCCGCCGCAGCAGCGTGGCGTTGACGTACCGGACGACATCCCCGCGTTGCCCGCAGTCGAGCAGGAGGCAGTAGAGCGTCAGGCGTTCGTCTGGGTTGCTGATGTCGAAGTCGCTCGGCCCCGACCAGGCGAGGCGCAGTGGCAGACTCATGCGGCCATGATCTGGGCCGGCCAGCAGCGACAGCGAGGCCGGGATCCGGTCGGCCACGCCGATCAGACGGGACGGCAGCGAAACGGTCGAGGTCACCCGGGCAGTATGGCCCAGCGGTACGACACGATGCCGGGTGCGACCCGCGCTGGGTTCAACCCCGCGGGGACGAGCAGGCGGACTAACGTCTCGGGAATGAGTCACGGCTTCGAGACGCTCGCCATCCACGCCGGCCAGGACCCGGAAACCCGTACCGGCGCGGTGATCCCACCGATCTACCAGACCAGCACCTACGCCCAGGACGCCGTCGGAGCACCCCGACAGGGCTACGAGTACAGCCGCTCCGGCAACCCCACCCGCGACGCGCTTCAGGAGTGCCTGGCCGCGCTGGAGGGCGGGCCGGTGGGGTTGACCTTCGCCAGCGGCCTGGCCGCCGAGGACACCCTGCTGCGTACCGTCTGCAGGCCCGGCGACCACGTGGTCATCCCGGACGACGCGTACGGCGGCACCTACCGGCTGTTCGCCAAGGTCGCTGAGCGGTGGGGCCTGGACTACACGCCGGCGAAGGTCTCCGACCCGGACGCGGTGCGGGCCGCGATCCGCCCCGGCAGCACGAAGATCGTCTGGGTGGAGACGCCGACCAACCCGCTGCTCGGCATCGCCGACATCGCCGCTCTGGCCGCCGTCGCGCACGACGCGGACGCGCTGCTGGTGGTCGACAACACCTTCGCCTCGCCGTACCTGCAGCAGCCGATCGCGCACGGCGCCGACGTGGTGGTCCACTCCACCACCAAGTACATCGGTGGACACTCCGACGTGGTCGGCGGCGCCCTGGTCGTCGCCGACGGCGGGCTGGGCGACCAGCTGCGCTACCACCAGAACGCCATGGGCGCGGTCAACGGGCCGTTCGACGCCTGGCTCACCCTGCGCGGCATCAAAACCCTCGGCGTACGGATGGACCGGCACTGCGACAACGCCGAGCGGATCGCGGCCTACCTGGACGGTCACGCGAAGGTCGCCGAGGTCCTCTACCCCGGCCTGCCCTCGCACCCCGGGTACGAGGTGGCCGCCAAGCAGATGCGTCGATTCGGCGGCATGATCTCCTTCCGTGCGGCCGGCGGCGAGGAGCACGCCGTGGAGATCTGCAACCGGGCGAAGCTTTTCGTGCTCGCCGAGTCCCTCGGTGGCGTCGAGTCCCTCATCGAGCACCCGGGACGGATGACACACGCAAGTGCCGCCGGCTCGCCGCTTGAAGTTCCCGGCGATCTCGTGCGACTGTCTGTCGGCATCGAGACGGTCGACGACCTGCTCGCCGATCTGGAGCAGGCGCTGGGCTGACCGCTGGCTGGGGAGGATGGCCGTGCCGGACATCATGCCGACGACCTGGGTGGGGGCGACCGCCAAACAGATCGCCCGGGGCGTACGCCGGGGTGACGTCTCGGCCACCCAGGTGGTGGCCGACCACCTGGACCACATCGCCCACGCGGACGTCGAACTCGCCGCGTTCCGCACGGTACGCGGCGGGGCGGCGATCACCGAGGCGGAGAAGGTCGACGAGCAGGAGGACCTGGCCAACCTTCCCCTCGCCGGGGTGCCGGTCGCGGTCAAGGAGAACACTCCCGTGGCCGGGCTGCCCACCTGGAACGGCTCCGCCGCCGTGCGTACGCCGGTGGCCGAGGCCGACCACGAGGTGGTCCGGCGGCTGCGCGGCGCGGGCGCGGTGATCCTCGGGGTGACCCGGATGCCGGAGCTCGGCCTCTGGGCGGTAACCGACGACGAGACGGCCGTCACCCGCAACCCCTGGGACCTGTCCCGTACCCCCGGCGGCTCGTCGGGCGGCGCGGCCGCCGCGGTGGCCGCCGGGCTGGTGCCGATGGCGCACTGCAACGACGGCCTCGGCTCGATCCGCATCCCGGCGGCCTGCTGCGGCCTGGTCGGACTCAAGCCCGGCCGGGGGGTGATCCCCTACCAGCTCGGCGCGGACGACTGGTTCGGCCTCGCCGAACACGGCGTGCTCACCGGCACGGTGGCCGACGCGGTGGTCGGCTTCTCGGTGCTGGCCGGGCGGCGCCCCGACAAGCTGGAGCAGCCGTCGCGGCTGCGGGTCGGCGTATCGCTGCGCTCGCCGGTGCTCGGCGTCGCGCCGGACGCGCCCAACCGGGACGCGGTGACCGCCGCCGGTCGGCTGCTGGCCGCCGCCGGGCATGACACCGTGCCCGCCGACCCGGTCTATCCGACCTCGCTGGGCCTCAAGGGGCTCGCCACCTGGTTCGCCGCGGCCGCCGCCGACGCGCAGGCCGCCGGGCTCCAGCGGAGCGGGCTCCAGCGGCGTAGCCGCCGGCACGTCGTGCTCGGCGAGTGGGCACAGCGCCGGGGGTATGTCCGGGAGGCCGACCGGCGCGCCTGGCGCGAGCGGTCGGTGGCCTTCTTCGCCGACCACTCGATCGACCTGCTGCTCACCCCGGCGCTGGCCGGGCCGCCGCCGGAGGCCGTCGACTGGTCCGGCCGGTCCTGGCTGGCGAACATGAAGGCCAACATCCGGTACGCCCCGTACGCTGCCCCGTGGAACATCGCCGGGCTGCCGGCGATCGTCGTGCCGGTCGGCCGACGCCCGGACGGCCTGCCGGTCGCCGTGCAGTTCGTCGGCCCGCCCGGCTCCGAGCTGCTGCTGCTCGGCGTCGCCGGCCAGTTCGAGTTGCAGGCTCCCTGGCAGCGGCACGCCCCCGGCTATCCGCGGGTCGGAACGGGGTCGCCGGCCCACGCATGATCGTCTGCCCGGGTGCGCACCCACGCACCCGGGCACGGCTTCGCCGCAGGTGGCGGCCGGCGCGACGGTGGCGTCGCCGCAGGTGCCGCCGGGGGCGGATGGCACGATCGGGGCATGACGGAACTGGTCGGTCTCGCCGACGTACGAGCCGCGCGGGAACTGCTCGCCGGCGTCACCCGCACCACCCCGCTGGAACCCTCCCGGCCGCTCAGCGCCGTGCTGGGCGGGCCGGCGTGGCTGAAATGCGAGAACGTGCAACGCGCCGGGTCGTACAAGGTGCGCGGGGCGTACGTGCGGATCTCCCGGCTCTCGGCCGAGGAGCGGGAACGCGGCGTGGTCGCGGCGAGCGCCGGCAACCACGCGCAGGGGGTGGCCCTCGCCGCCGGCCTGGTCGGCACCCACGCCACGGTCTTCATGCCGGTCAACGCGCCGCTACCGAAGGTGGCCGCCACCAAGGGGTACGGCGCCACCATCGAGCTGGTCGGCAACACCGTGGACGAGTCGCTGGTCGCGGCGCAGACCTTCGCCGAGCGGACCGGGGCGGTGTTCATCCACCCGTTCGACCACCCGGACGTCATCGCCGGCCAGGGCACGGTGGCGTTGGAGATCCTCGAACAGTGTCCGGACGTGAAGACCATCATCACCGGGGTGGGCGGCGGTGGCCTGATCTCCGGCATGGCGGTGGCGGCCAAGGCGCTGCGTCCCGACGTACGAGTGATCGGAGTGCAGGCCGCGAGCGCCGCCGCCTTCCCGCCCTCGCTCATGGCCGGCGCGCCGGTACGCCTGCCGTCGTTCTCGACCATCGCCGACGGCATCGCCGTGGGCCGTCCCGGCGAGCTGACCTTCACCCACGTCCGCAAGCTGGTCGACGAGATCGTCACCGTGTCGGAGGAGGACATCTCCCGGGCGCTGCTGATGCTGCTGGAGCGCGGCAAGCAGGTGGTGGAGCCGGCCGGTGCGGTCGGGGTGGCCGCGCTGCTGGCCGGGGCGGTCGAGGTGCAGGCGCCGGTGGTGGCCGTGCTCTCCGGCGGGAACATCGACCCGCTGCTCATGCTCCGGGTGATCGAGCACGGTCTCGCGGCGGCCGGCCGCTACCTGCGGGTCACCGTGCGGTGCTCGGACCGGCCGGGTCAGCTCGCCTCGTTGCTGCACGAGATCGCCGAGCACCGGGCCAACGTGGTCGACGTGGAACACCAGCGGGCCAACCCGCGCCTGAGCCTCGGTGAGGTGGAGGTGGCGCTGTCGGTGGAGACGCGCGGCGTGGAGCACTCGGACACGCTGATCAGCGCCCTGCGGGCCAGCGGCTACCAGGTGGTGTTCGCCGGCGAGGGGTGACCGGTCACCGGGCCGCCGGCTCGCGACGAGACAGGCCACCACGACGGCAACGGGCTCCTGGCCGGAGTGGCCGGGAGCCCGTTGGTGCCCTCTTCTGCCGGAAGCGGATCAGCCGCCGCTGTGCGGAGCGTCGGCCAGTTCCCTTTCCAAGTGCGGTGCGGGCGCGGGTTGTTGGGATCCCGGAGCCGGCAACGGCCTGAGCGGTGCACGCTCCTCGCGGGCGCTGGCCGCCTGCTCGCGCCCGTCGCGCCACCGCCGCAGCCAACCGGGTACCGGAAGGGTGCGGTCCTTGAGGCTCATCGCGGGGCGCTCCACCAGGTGCCAGGAGGGCACCGCCAACACCAGCGTGCCGAGCAGCGACAACAGCACGTAGACGGGCATCCCGTAGCGGGTGCCGCCCACCAGCGCGATCAGTTGCTGCGCCGGCCAGCCGTAGATGTAGATGCCGTACGAGTAGTCGCGCTTGCGGCCGACGTTCTGCAGCCGGCCCGGGAGCGCGACGGCCAGGTAGAGCAGGAGGTAGACGAACGCGGGCAGCCCGATGGTGTGGAAGCCGCCATGCCACAGGGTGAGCGCCATGACGACGCCGGCCGCCGCGGCCACTGCCCCGTGCATCGGGAGGCGGTGGCGGTACAGCCGGGCCGCCGCCCCGAGCAGGAACGCGAAGCCGAGATAGATCACGTGACGGATCTGGAACGTGCCGAGCAGGGGGAGTGGCCCGATCGTCCCCCGCCCCGGCGGCTCGATGGTCCACTCCTTCGCGTGGAGCAGGTCGGCGAGCATGAAGGCGTAGCAGACCGCGGCGAGCAGCAGCACCGCCCGGGGAGCCTTGCGCAGCACCGCGGTGACCATCAGGGCGGCGACCAGCGCGTAGCACATCAGCTCGTACTTGAGACTCCACAGCGAGCCGTCGAAGGCGGTGGGACTGCCGCCGAACGACTGGCCGTACGGCCCCTCGGTGAGCAGGTTGGAGATCCGGTACTGGGTCATCGCGGCGAACCAGTTGCTCGTGATGTAGTCGAACGGTCCGAGCGGATGGTGCCAGAAACCGTCGAGGCTGCCTCTCTCGTAGAGCGCGACGACCGGTGCGATCACCAGTGCGGTCACCAGGAGGCAGACCCAGAGCCCGGGGAAGATACGCAGGATACGGTGCCACGTGTAGCGACCGGCGGTGAACCGCAGGCCGCTGCCGGTGATGAGGAAGCCGGAGAGCACGAAGAATCCGAAGACCGCCAGGTTCCCGAGGTCGGTCTGGCCTCCCGTGCCGCCCCGGCCGGGCTGGTCGAGGCCCAAGCCGAGTGGCCACGCGTGACCGACGACGACGGCGGAGGCCAGCACCAGGCGGATCAGTCCGAGGGCGTTGTGTCGTGAGGAGAAGCGCTCCTCAAGCGTCGGCAGGCGACGGCCCGCCCATGGTGTCGTCACGGAGACTCCCCAGGTGATTGCGGGTCGGTACCCGTGGCACCCTAGCTGCCATTACCTGCGAAGAAAAGTTTGTGACGGTTGGCACCATTTTCCCGCGACACGTGATGAGGGAGGGCGGGCCGTGCCTCGGGTCAGCCGGAGAACGGCTCGAACTTGACGACCGTCACCTTGATGTCGGCGCCGCTGGGCGCCGTGTAGGTGTAGGCCTGGCCGGCCTTGCCGCCCAGGATCGCCGTGCCGAGGGCGGACTCGGGGCTGTAGACGGTCAGGTCGGTGGTGGAGGCGATCTCCCGGGAGCCGAGCAGGAAGGTCTCCGTGTCGTCGGCGTCGTCGTCGAAGTAGATCGTGACGACCATGCCGGGCGCCACCGCGTCGACGGTCGGCGCCTCGCCGACCTTGGCCGTGCGGAGCAGTTCCTTCAGGTAGAGGATCCGGCCCTCCGCCTTGCCCTGCTCCTCGCGGGCGGCGTGGTAGCCACCGTTCTCCCGCAGGTCGCCCTCCTCGCGCCGAGCGTTGATCTCGGCGGCGATGACCGGCCGGTTGGCGATCAACTCGTCGAGCTCGGCCTGCAGGCGGTCGTATGCGTCCTGGGACAGCCAGGTGGCGGGCGCCTCGTGGTCATTGGTGGACACAGGCGATCTCCTCGGTCGGGCGGACTGGCTGACAGGTGAAACTACTAAGCTACCAGTGCGGGGCACCTCCGGGTGTGCTCGATCAACCGGGGGCCGGCGGCAGCACCCCGGATACCCGTTCCCGCAGCTCACACGCGGTCGCGCTCAGGCAGCCGGCCGGCAGCGCAGCACCTCGCCGATGAACGGGCGGGCGGTGGTGGGCACCTCACGCCGGGCGGTGACTTGCCGCTCGCCGGCGCCGGCGGTCACCGTGACCTCGGCGTGGCCCACCTCGGCGCCGTCGTGGGAGCGGGCCCGTAGTAGGCAGGTCGCCGAGCCGCCAGGCGGCACGGTGACTCGGAAGTCGACCACCACCCGGGAGTCGGTGATGCCGGTGTAGGTGATCACGTCGGCCCGGTATTCCGGGTCGCCGTACTGGGTGTAGAGCTTCGCGGCCGCCAGGCCCAGGACCGCCAGCAGGACGGCCGCCAGCAGCGCCCGCAGGGCAGGACGGCGGCGCCCCGGCTCTCGTCGTCGGCCGTAGCGGCCGGGCGGGAAGACCAGCGCACCCGGTGCGACTGTGGCGTGCGTCTCGCTCACCGGCGGGTATCTCCTGGCGTTGTTGTCGGCAGCATCGGCAAGAATGGCAGAGTCCATCTTCCCAGCCCGGCGCTGAGCCAAGGATGGCAGGTCGGCCCCGCCGCCGACCGGCCGGCACGGGGGCTTTCGCGGGCGCGGGGGAGGATTCCGGCAGGTCAGCCGGTTGGTCCCGGGCGGGCCCGGCCGGCGGGCACAGACGAGGAGCGCCGAAGGTGGCAGAACAGCTGCGTCTCATGGCCGTGCACGCCCATCCCGACGACGAGTCGAGCAAGGGCGCCGCGACCATGGCGAAATACATCGCCGAGGGGGTGGATGTCCTGGTCGTCACCTGCACCGGCGGCGAGCGGGGCAGCGTCCTCAACCCGAAGATGGACCGGCCGGACGTCTGGGCCAACATCGGCGAGATCCGCCGCGCCGAGATGGACGCGGCCCGGGCGATCCTCGGCATTGAGCAGGCCTGGCTCGGCTTCGTCGACTCCGGGTTGCCCGAAGGCGACCCGCTGCCGCCGCTGCCCGAGGGCTGCTTCGCCCTCCAGGACGTGGAGGTCGCCGCCGCCCCCCTGGTGCGGCTGATGCGGCAGTTCCGCCCGCACGTCGTCACCACCTACGACGAGGAGGGCGGCTACCCGCACCCGGACCACATCATGACCCACCAGGTGAGCGTCGCCGCCTTCGAGGCCGCCGGCGACCCGGAGCGCCACCCGGAGCTGGGTGAGCCGTGGCAGCCGCTGAAGCTCTACTACGACGTCGGCTTCTCCAAGGGCAAGATCATGGCCCTGCACGAGGCCATGCTCGCCGCCGGTCTCGAGTCGCCGTACCCGGACTGGATCAAGCGCTGGGACGAGCGCCCCGACAAGGGCGCCCGGATCACCACCCGGGTCGGGTGCGCGGAATATTTCCCGGTCCGCGACGACGCCCTGCGCGCCCACGCCACGCAGATCGATCCGGACGGCTTCTGGTTCCAGGTGCCGATGGAGTTGCAGCAGCGCGCGTGGCCGACCGAGGATTTCCAGCTCGCCCGCTCGCTGGTGGACAGCCCGTTTCCGGAGTCCGACCTCTTCGCCGGGGTCCGCGAGACGTGCCATGCCCGCTGACCCCTCGGCGGGCTACGCTGGTCGGCAACCGCACATCGGAGGAACACCATGCTGACCACCGCCCAGGTGCTCGCCCAGAACAACTTCGGTGACACGCGCACGGGTGGTCTGGCCGGCCCGATGGGCCTCTTCCTCATCGTGCTGCTGGCCACCGCCACCATCCTGCTGATCCGCAACATGAACGCCCGGCTGCGCCGGCTGCCGGACCGGTTCCCGCAGCAGCCCGGTCCGGCCGACGGGGACCGGGCCGAGGCGACGGTCGTCGATCCGGCGGACGGGACCGCGCCGCAGGAATCATCCACGAACACTCCCAACGGCTCCCAGCAGCGCCGGAACGGGTAATCGGCGCGTGAATCACGCGGAAGCCGGTGGCCGACCCCTGTTGCGGCCACCGGCTTTGGCTTAGCCTTCCGCCGGGGGACCACAAGTCCTCGAGCCGTGCGCGGGAGGGGGCGTCGCGATGTCCGTGGCAGCAGTGGCCACCCGCCGTGCCCGCGGACCATCGGCCGACAGGGTGGGTCCGTGAGCCCCGGCAGGGACGGCCAACTCTTCGATCGGCTGGGCCTCCGCAATATGCCGACCGGAGTGCTCCTGCTGACCTTCGCCGTCGGGGTCACCGCCCTGCTGGCCGCCGTGCTCGGTCTGACCGTCACGGTTTCCCTCCCGCCCGACGACCCGCTGCCGGCTTCCGCCCGGTTCGGTGTCGCGGTCGCCGCGTTCGCCGTCGCCCACCTCGCCCGCCTACGCTTCCGGACCGCGTCCGGGATGGTCAGCATCACCTGGGGCGAGGCCGCACTCATCGTCTGCCTCTATCTCGTGCCGGCCGGCTGGCTGCCGGCCGCGGCCCTGCTCGGCACCGGGGCCGCCTGGACCGCGATGTCCCTGCTCGCCGACCGCCGGCCCGCGCTGGAACTGATCCGGATCACCGGATCGCTGACCGCGGCCACCGCGCTCGCCGCGGCGGTCGCGAGCGCGCTCGGCCGGCCGATGCTGGCGGCGCCGACCCCCGAGCTCGCTCTCGCGCTGATCGCCGGCTCGGTGACCTACCTGCTCACCACCGCCTGGCTCGGCGGCGCCACGCTGGCGCTGCGGCACGGCGTCCCGATCGGACTACCGCTGCTCGCCGCGCTCCGCGGCAAGCTGCTCATGTTCGTCGGCAACGTGGCCGTCGGCCTGGTGGTGGTCACGCTGCTGGAACTCGACGTCCGCTGGCTGTTGCTCCTCCCGCCGCCGCTCTGGCTGCTCCAGCAGACCTACCGGCACCGGCTCCGGGCCGACCAGGAGCGGCGCACCTGGCGGGCCTTCGCCGAGGCCACCGCCGCGCTCAACCAGCTCGACGAGCGGGGCGTGGCGATCGCCGCGGTGAGCGGGGCACTCGCCCTCTTCGGCGCCGAGCTGGTCGAGGTGGACGTCGCCCGGGGCGACGGCCGGTGGCGGCGCTACCGGGGCGACAACGGCGGCCAGGTACGTGATCGGGAGGTGGCGTCGCCGGCGCGTACCGAGCCGAGCGAGCAGGAGCTGATCCGGCCGCTGACCGTGGGGAGTGTCGAGGTCGGCCAGTTGCGGGTCCACTTTCCCCGGTCCGCCCCGCCGTCCACACGGGAACGGGACGCGGTCGCCGCCTTCGGTGACGCCCTGGCCGCCGCCCTGCACGACGCCGCGACCCACCGTGAGCTGCGGCTGGTCACCGCCCGGTCGTCGTACGAGGCGGTGCACGACCAGCTCACCGGGCTGCTCAACCGGGCGGCCATGCTCACCAAGGGCGACCAGGCGCTGCGGCAGCGCGCCCACGACCACCCGGTGGCGCTGCTGCTGCTCGACATCAACCAGTTCAAGGAGGTCAACGACACGCTGGGGCACGCGGCCGGCGACCAACTGCTGCGGCTGGCCGGGAACCGGCTGGCCGCCCTGGCGCGCCCGGGCGACCTGCTCGGGCGGCTCGGCGGCGACGAGTTCGCCCTGCTGCTGACCGCGGTCCCGCTGGTCGACGACCGGGCCGCTCCCCTGACGTACGCGCTGCGGCAGGCCCGGGAGATCACCGAGCGGCTCGCCGCGCCGACGGAGGTGGCGGGCGTACGGATGTCCGTCGAGGTGTCGGTCGGGGTGGTGGTCGCCGAGGCGGGCACCGCCGACCTGACCGAGCTGCTGCGCCGCGCGGACATCGCCATGTACCAGGCGAAGGAGGGCGGCGGCAGCGTCGCCGCGTACGACAGTTCCCGGGACGCGGCGAGCACCGACCACCTGGCGCTGCTCGCGGAGCTGCGGGAGGCCCTGGCGGCCGACGACCAGCTGGTGCTGGCGTTGCAGCCGGCGGTGGACCTGGCCACCGGCGCCCCGACCGGGGTGGAGGCGCTGATCCGCTGGCGGCACCCGCGGCGGGGCTGGCTCGGCCCGGCCGACTTCATCCGCCCGGTGGAGAACAGCGAGCAGCTCGGCTGCTTCACCCGGTACGTGCTGGACAAGGCGCTGGCGGTGGCCGCCGAGTGGGCCCGGGCGGGGTTGGACCTGCCGATCTCGGTGAACCTCTCGGCGCGCAGCCTGCTCGACCCGCGGCTGCCGGCGGAGATCGGCGAGGCGCTGCGCCGGCATCAGGTGCCGCCGCGCCGGCTGGTCCTGGAGATCACCGAGACGGTGGTGATGAGCGAGCTGGAGGTCATCGACGAGGTGCTCGCCACCCTGCGGTCGATGGGGGTGCAGCTCGCCGTCGACGATTTCGGGACCGGGTTCTCGTCGTTGACCTTCCTGACCCGGATCGCCGTCGACGAGCTGAAGGTCGACCGCTCCTTCGTGATCCGGATGGCCGACTCGCCGGAGGCGGCGGCGATCGTCCGGACCACCGTCGGGCTCGCCCACGAGCTGGGGCTGCGGGTGGTGGCCGAGGGGGTGGAGACCGCCGAGCAGCGGACCGCCCTGGCAGAGCTGGGCTGCACCGCCGCCCAGGGTTACCACTTCTTCAAGCCGATGCCGGCGGACAAGATCGGCGCGGTGCTGGGGTCGCTGATGGACGCCGCCCGCCGCAACGTCTACCCGCTGCGCGCTGACGGCGCGTCCTGACGCCACGCTCGATATGGTCGTCGGGTGAACCGACTCGCCGACGCCACGTCCCCCTACCTGCTGCAGCACGCCGACAACCCGGTCGACTGGTGGCCCTGGTGCGAGGAGGCGTTCGCCGAGGCGAAGCGGCGAGACGTCCCGGTGCTCATCTCGGTCGGGTACGCGGCCTGCCACTGGTGTCACGTGATGGCGCACGAGTCGTTCGAGAACGAGGGCGTCGCCCAGCTCATGAACGACGACTTCGTCTCGATCAAGGTGGACCGGGAGGAGCGGCCGGACGTCGACGCCGTCTACATGACCGCCACCCAGGCGATGACCGGCCAGGGCGGCTGGCCGATGACGGTCTTCGCCACCCCGGACGGCACCCCCTTCTTCGCCGGCACGTACTTCCCGCGGCCGAACTTCATCCGCCTGCTCGGGTCCGTCGCCACCGCCTGGCGGGACCAGCGGGAGGCCGTCCTGCGCCAGGGCGCCGCCGTGGTCGAGGCGATCGGCGGTGCCCAGGCCGTGGGCGGCCTCACCGCCCCGCTCACCGCCGACCTGCTCGACGCTGCCGCCGCGCAGCTTGCCCAGGAGTACGACGAGACGAACGGCGGCTTCGGCGGGGCGCCGAAGTTCCCGCCGCACATGAACCTGCTCTTCCTGCTCCGGCACCACCAGCGCACCGGCTCGGCCCGGAGCCTGGAGATCGTCCGGCACACCTGCGAGGCGATGGCCCGGGGCGGCCTGTACGACCAGCTCGCCGGTGGGTTCGCCCGCTACTCGGTGGACGGCCACTGGACCGTGCCGCACTTCGAGAAGATGCTTTACGACAACGCACTGCTGCTGCGGGTCTACACCCAGCTCTGGCGGCTCACCGGGGACCGGCTGGCCCGGCGGGTGGCCCGGGACACCGCCCGGTTCCTGGCCGACGAGCTGCACCGGCCGGGTGAGGGCTTCGCGTCCGCGCTGGACGCGGACACCCAGGGCGTCGAGGGCCTCACCTACGTCTGGACCCCGGCGCAGCTGGTCGAGGCGTTGGGCGAGGAGGACGGCCGCTGGGCCGCCGACCTGTTCGGCGTGACCGAGTCCGGCACCTTCGAGCACGGCACGAGTGTGCTGCGGCTGGCGCGGGACGTGGACGACGCCGACCCGGAGATCCGGGCCCGCTGGCAGGGCGTGGTGGGGCGGCTGCTCGCCGCCCGGGACACCCGCCCGCAGCCGGCCCGCGACGACAAGGTGGTGGCCGCCTGGAACGGTCTGGCGATCACCGCGATCGCCGAGTTCCAGCAGGTCGCCGCGCTCTACGCGTCCCCCGACGACGAGGACGCCAACCTGATGGAGGGCGTCGTCATCGTGTCCGACGGCGCGATGCGGGACGCCGCCGAGCACCTGGCGGACGCGCACGTCGTGGATGGCAGGCTGCGCCGGGTCTCCCGGGACAAGGTGGTCGGCGAGCCAGCCGGCGTGCTGGAGGACTACGGCTCCGTGGCCGAGGCGTTCTGCGCGCTGCACCAGCTCACCGGCGAGGGGCGCTGGCTGGCGTTGGCCGGTCAGCTCCTCGAGGTGGCGCTGGCCCGGTTCGCCGCGCCGGACGGCGGCTTCTACGACACCGCAGACGACGCGGAGCGGCTGGTCACCCGGCCGGCGGACCCGACCGACAACGCCACGCCCGCCGGCCGGTCGGCGATCGTCGCGGCGCTGGTCGCGTACGCGGCGTTGAGCGGGGAGACCCGCCACCGGGAGGCCGCCGAGGCGACCCTGTCGACGGTCGCGCCGATCGTCGGCCGGCACGCCCGGTTCACCGGGTACGCGGCCACCGTCGGCGAGGCGCTGCTCTCCGGGCCGTACGAGATCGCGGTGGTGACCGACGACCCGGTGGGCGACCCGCTGGTGGCGGCGGCCCATCGCCACGCCCCGCCCGGCGCGGTCGTGGTGGCGGGCCGCACCGACCAGCCGGGGGTGCCGCTGCTGGCCGAGCGGCCGGCGCTGGACGGGCGCTCCACCGCGTACGTCTGCCGGGGGTTCGTCTGCGACCGGCCGGTCGCCTCCGTGGACGACCTGGTTGCGCAGCTTCGCTGACCTGGGGCCGGTCACGGCCAGAGCAGCCCGCGCTCCCAGCCGTCCGCCGTGCGGCGGTAGCGCAGCCGCACGTGCCGGCGCTCCCGGTCGGCCTGCCAGAACTCCACCGTCTCGGGCCGCACCAGGTAGACCGTGTGTGACTCCGCGACGAGTTCCGGGTCGGCGGCGACCCGTTCCTGGACGCGGGCGAACTCGGCGTCGAGGGCCGACCGGTCGGGGAGCGGTTCGCTCTGCCGGCCGGCCAGCGTGGCGACCCGGGAGCCGACCGGCCGGGCCAGGAAGTCCCGCCGGGAGACCTCGACGCCGGCCGGCTGCGCGGCGCCGCGGACCCGGACCTGCCGGCCCAGCTCGCGCCAGTGGAAGCTCAGGGCGATCCGCGGGTTGTCGGCGATCTGCCGGCCCTTGGCGCTCGTCGCGGTGGTGGCGAAGTGCCATCCTTCGTCGTCGAGGTCCTTGAGGATGACCACCCGCGCGTCGGGTGCGCCGTCGGCGTCCACGGTCGAGACGGTCATCGCGTGCGGCTCGTCCACGCCTGCGGTGGCCGCTGCGTCGAACCAGAGGGCGAAGAGGGCATTCGGCGTACCGGGCACGTCGGTGGGGTCGAAGGATGGCATCTGGTGCGCCAGCACCGGGAGTGCGCGCAGCGTCTCGCGGATCGTCATGACGTGATCATGTCAATCCGCTGGCTGTAGTGGGTCCGACAGGTTGGCGAACCCGCTTGACATCCCATTGTGTCAGGTCGCAGGATGGTGGTATCGACCTGTCAAAGTGGGATGTCGGGGGGTGTCATGCGTACCGTTCTCGTCGTGGTCCACGCCGTCAGCGGCACCGTCGGGCTGCTGCTCGCCCTGCCCGTGCTGCTCGCGCCGAAGCGGCGCGGCCGGCACACCCTCCTCGGCCGGGTCTACGTGGGGGCCGCCACCGGCCTGGGCCTCAGCGCCTTCGGTCTCTTCGCCTTCGACCCGGCCCGGCTGTGGGGGCTGGCCCTGCTGGGTGCGCTCACCCTCGGCTGGCTGGTCGGCGGCCTCTGGTTCGCCCGCCGCCGTCCGGCGGTGACGGGCGGTCGTGGCTGGCGGGCCTGGCACATCAACATGATGGGCAGCACGCTGATCGCCTTCGTCACCGGTTTCGCCGTTCAGACGACCGACGGCAACCTCGTCGCCTGGTTCGCGCCCACGGTGATCGGCTCGCTGCTGGTCGCCCGGGCCACCGCTCGGGAGGCGGCCCGGCAGCGCCGGATCTTGGTAACCGACGGACGCTGAGTCGGCGTGGCTGACCAGTGCCGGCCGTACGCCGATGCGGTGGGCCCGAGACAGCCCGGCGGGTGGACCCCGACACCCGCCCGGATAGGCTGGCTGCGTTATGGATTCCCGTACCGGACTGCCTGTCGTCGGCATGGTGGGCGGAGGCCAGCTGGCCCGGATGACCCACCAGGCCGCCATCGCCCTCGGCCAGTCGCTGCGCGTGCTCGCGCTCGCCCCGGACGACGGCGCGGCCCTGGTCGCGGCCGACGTCCAGTACGGCGACCACACCGACCTCGCCGCCCTGCGCACCTTTGCCAAGGGCTGCGACGTGGTCACCTTCGACCACGAGCACGTGCCCTCCGCGCACATCCGCACCCTCGCCGACGAGGGCGTGAAGCTCTTCCCGCCGGCCGAGGCGCTGCGGCACGCGCAGGACAAGCGGGTGATGCGCGAGCGGCTCGGCGAGCTGGGTGCGCCGAACCCGGCCTGGCGTCCGGTGGAGGACCCGACCGACCTGGTCGCCTTCGGCGAGGAGGTCGGCTGGCCCGTGGTGCTGAAGGCGGCCCGGGGCGGCTACGACGGCCGGGGTGTCTGGCTGGTGGACGACGCCGCCCAGGCCGGCGAGCTGGCCGCGACTTTGCTCACCGGGGGCACCCCGCTGATCGTGGAGGAGCGGGTGGCGCTGCGCCGGGAGCTGGCCGTGCAGGTGGCCCGCTCGCCGTTCGGGCAGGTCGCCGCTTATCCGGTGGTGGAGACGGTGCAGCGGGCCGGCATCTGCGTCGAGGTGCTCGTCCCGGCGCCGGGCCTGCCCGAGGAACTGGCGGTCGCCGCCCAGCAGCTCGCGATCGACCTGGCCACCGCGCTCGGCGTGGTCGGCCTCCTCGCCGTGGAGCTGTTCGAAACCGCCAACGGCCTCGTGGTCAACGAGCTGGCCATGCGGCCGCACAACTCGGGGCACTGGACCATCGAGGGTGCCCGTACCTCGCAGTTCGAGCAGCACCTGCGGGCCGTGCTCGACTACCCGATGGGGGACACCTCGCTCACCGCGCCGGTCGTGGTGATGGCCAACGTGCTGGGCGGCGAGCCGGGCGGGATGCCCATCGACGAGCGGCTGCACCACCTGTTCGCCGCCGAACCCGGGGCAAAGGTCCACCTGTACGGCAAGCAGGTGCGACCCGGCCGCAAGATCGGGCACGTCACGGTGCTCGGGCAGGACCTGGACGAGGTACGGGCCAGGGCGGCGCGCGCCGCCCGCTGGCTGCGGGAGGGACGCGGGTGAGCACCGTCGGGCTGATCATGGGCAGCGACTCGGACTGGCCGACCATGAACGCCGCCGCCGAGGCGCTCGACGAGTTCGAGGTGACGTACGAGGTCGGCGTGGTGTCTGCGCACCGCACGCCGGTCAAGATGATCGACTACGGCCGGTCCGCCGCCGACCGGGGGCTCAAGGTGATCATCGCCGGCGCGGGTGGAGCGGCTCACCTGCCCGGCATGGTCGCCGCCGTCACCCCGCTGCCGGTGATCGGCGTGCCGGTGCCGCTCAGACATCTCGACGGGATGGACTCGCTGCTCTCCATCGTGCAGATGCCGGCCGGCGTGCCGGTGGCCACCGTGTCGATCGGCAACGCCCGCAACGCCGGCCTGCTCGCCGTCCGGATCCTGGCCGCCTCGGACCTGGCCCTGCGCGCACGGATGGCCGACTTTCAGCAGAGCCTGGAGAACCTGGTGGCCGAGAAGGACGCCGCCCTCCGCGCCGCCCTGCCCTGATCGACCGCGCCCGTTTCATCTCAGGGCGCGCAGGGCGGTCTGCAACCGCTCCTGGGCTCGGCGGCGGCGCTCGTTGCTGGCACCGAGCGCCAGCAGGATGATGCCGACCGGGATCAGCACCAGCCACGGGCCGAGGCTGATCAAGGCGTGCAACGCGGCCACCGCGGTGACCGTGGCCCCGACGATGACCGGTGCCTGCTGCCGGCTCATCGAGCCGAAGATCAGCACCGCCACGGCGCCGAGCAGCAGCAGGACCTGCCGCAGCATGCTGGTGTCGGTGGCCAGCACGATCGCCAGCGTCGGCAGGAACGCGGCGACCAGCGCCGGCCCGTACGCCACCCAGCTCGACTGGTCCGGCCGGTGCCGCAGCTCCAGCAACCCCACCAGCAGGGCGAGCGCGGCGAACGGGAGGGTGTACGCCTCGGGCAGCGCCACATCGGCCACCCGCATCAAAATCCACCAGGCGCTGATCTCGCAGCCCACCACCGACCAGAACAGGATCCGTCGCTCCACCGGCCGGCGGCCCGGGCGGCCGGCCGCCACCCCGAGGACGGCACCCCAGGCGGCCAGGAGCGCGGCGATGTGCCGGGGTGAGTCGTACGCCAGGGCCAGCGCGATGAGCGCGGCCGCGTACCCGCTCCACTCCACGGTGGCCGCCTCCCGGTAGGCCTCCGGGCGACGCAGCCGGGGGAGGGTGGCGGCGAAGACCTGGAGCGCCGCCCCGACCGCCAGCACCCCGAACGCCGACCAGACCGCGGCGAGCCCGGCGACCAGACCGAGGGTGAGTACGAACAGCTCGGCCATCAGTGAGGCGAACAGCCAGCCGAGGATGCGGGCGCGCTGGGTGGTGCCGAAGAGCGCGGCGACCACGCCCACGGCGACCGCGCCGCCCAGGGTGAACAGGGTCAGCTGGCGGGTGGCGAGGCTGCCGGCCAGCCCGGCGCCCCCGGCGGCCAGCCCGATCGCGAAGACCAACACCCGCGTGACCCGCAGCGAACGGGCCGGCTCGACCATCGGCGGGGGCGGGGTCAGTGCCAGCCCCAGCATGGCGAGGGTGAAGACCGCCAGCCCGGCCAGTGCGCTGTCCGGCCAGCCTCGGCCGAGGGCCACCGGCGTGATCAGCAGGGTGACCGCCGCGCCGGGCAGCACCACCGGGACGGCCCGGGAGCGTCGGCCCCCGCTGAAGCCGGTGGCGGCGAGCGAGGCCGCCGCGGTGAGCAGCAGCGCGGTCAGCACGTGGGTGGGATCGACGGCCTCGGCGGGCGGGGTGAGCAGTTCGGGCGGTGCGCCCTGCCAGATCCGTGGCAGCACCTGGAACGGCTCGACCAGCGCCACCAGCAGCGGCGGGGCCAGGCTGATCAGGGCCAGCGCGGTCGGCAGCACCGCCGCGGCGAGCGCCCCCGCGGCCGGGCTGACCCGCCAGCGTAGCTCGGTGCCGTCGTCCGGCAGCCGGCGCAGCGCCCCGTCGAGCAGCCCCGACCAGCGGCGTACCGGTCGGGCCGAGCCGACCGGCGGAGTGGTGGCGGCCCGGACCAGCTCCGCGAGCACGCCGAGCAGCGCCGCCGCGGCGGCGTACACCCCGGAGGGCAGGTGGGCGATCACCGCGGCGGCCGCGCTGATGGTCGCGCCGCCCACCACGGCCACGCTCGCGTAGGGAAGGTACTGCGGCACCTGCCGGCGGACCGCTGCCACCACGGCGAGGCCGATGCTGGACGCGGCCAGCGCGGCGGTGAGCACCACCTGCGGTGCGCGGCCGAACTCGACGGCCAGCGCGGCGACCGCCCCGGGCAGGGCGAGCAGCGCGGCACCCGTCGCCGCGCCACCGATCTGCACCAGGTGTGGCGGCAGCCCCTCGGTACGGACGTCCTCGACGAGCACCGGCGCGAGCATCCGGGCCAGGGCGGCCACCACCACGCCGATCAGCGCGATGCTGCCCAGCGCCAGCGCGGTGGTCCACGGGCGGACCAGCCCGGCGCCGGCCGCGTGCAGGGCGACCACCCCGGCCACGGTGGCCCGGGACAGGGCGGCGCGGGGGTCCACCGTGGCCGCCGCCGCCATCCCGAAGACCGTGGCGACCGTGGCGCCCACCAGCACCGGCGTCCACCAGGGCAGGCCGAAGGCGGCCGGGGTGCCGATGGTGGCGAGCACGGCGGCCGCCCCGGCGACGTCGTACTTCCAGGGCGGTGGCAGCAGGATGCCGGCGGCCACCGCAAGCAGCGCCAGCGCGACGGGTGCCTGCCAGGCCGACCCGCCGGTGGGCGCGGCCGGCCAGCCGCTCAGGTCGCCGGCCCAGATCGGACCGGGGGTGGCCAGGACGCCGACCCCGCCGCGTAGCGCGCTCCAGCCGGCGATCAGGCCGACCAGCGTGCCGCCGGCCGCGAGGCCGAGGATCGGACCGCGTCGCCACTCGTCGGGCATCGCGCGGGCGGCGACGGCGATCACCAGCACCAGCCCGGCCGCCACCACGAGCTGACCGCCGGGCGCGAGGACGGCGGCGATCCGGGCCAGGGTGGCGATGAGCGCCGCCGTGGTGGCGGCGAGTGCGAGGTCCGACCCGTCCAGCGACCGGTCGGAGCGGCGGCCCGCGTCGACCCGTGGGGCCAGCGCCAGGAGCGCGGCGGCGAGCAGCAGCAGCCCGCCCACCCAGGCGTCGGCCGCGGTGGTGCCGGGCGCGCCGAACCCGGCCGCGGCGACCGCCACCGCGCCGAGCACGGTGCCGATCGCGTGCGGCGCGGAGAGGTGTCGCTGCGCCACCTGGACGAGGGCGGCGTAGCCGAGGGTGACGCAGACGCCGAGGAAGCTCGCCGCGAGGATCGGGACGGTGACCTCGCGCAGGCTCGCCGGGGTGGGGGTCGGGTCGACCGGCACGGTCGCGGCGACGAAGGCGGCCACCGCTCCGGGCAACGCGAACGCCGCCCCGCCGGCCGCCCAGCCGCAGACCGTGTCGGCGGCCGTAGCGGCGATCCGGACTCGGGGCGCCAGCGACACCAGCGCGCCGGCCAGGACGAGGGTGGTCAGCGCGGCGGCGGTGAGCGCCGGCCTGGCGAGCGAGGCGCCGGCACCGAGCACGCCCAGCCCGGCGGCGGTGACGGCGTGGATCACGGCGGAGCGTCTGGTGCCCGCGGTGAGCCCGTGCACGCCGATCCCCACCGCGGTCAGCAGCATCGGCCAGCAGGCGGCCGCCCAACCCAGCCCGAGGGAGGCCGGCACGGCGAGCGCGGTCAGCGCCGCTCCGACCACCGCGAATTCGCGCCGGATCTCCGGCGGCAGGGCGACCACCGCGGCGATTGTGAGCAGCAGCGCGCTCGCCGCGAGTTGCCAGCCGGTCGGCCCGACCGCCGCGGCCAGCTCGGCGTGCCACCGGTCCAGCTCCGCCGACCAGGCGGGCAGCGCCGCGCGGACCGGCGCCAGCCCGGCGCGCAGCGCGCCGCCGGCCACCACCAGCCCGCTGACAGTCAGCGCCACGGCCGAGGCGAGCTGCGGCCCGCGCCGGGCCCCCTCGGGTACGCCTCGGACGGCGAACCCGGTCAGCGCGATGACCGCGGCGATGAGCAGCAGCGACCGGCCGGGGAAGGCGACCGAGGCGACCCGGCCCAGCGCGCCGATCACCGCGAGGGCGACGATGCCGGCGCCCACGTCGGGCAGCGGGGGCCGGCGTAGCACGAGGGCCCCGGCCAGCCCGACCAGCGCGGCGAGCAGTAGCACCGCACCCGCGCCGGCGGCGACCGGGACCGTGGCGGCGCGCAGCAGCGCGGTGACCGCGTACGCCAGGGCGACGGCGACCGCCGCGCCGTGCAGCGTCCAGGTCAGCTCGGGCAGCCAGGGCACCGGACGAGCCGGTGGGGCGGCCGGGCCGTCTCCGGCCGGCTCCGCGCCCAGCACCTCCGCGGACTCCTCGGGGTCCATCTCGGGTCGGCCGTCTGCGGTGCGCTGTCGGGGCGGGGTGGGTGCCGCCGGTGGGATGGGCAGGTCCCGGCGGACCGGCCGCTCGACGACCACCGCCGAGCGGGCCAGGGCGAGGTCGACGACGGCCACCACGGCCAGCGCCAGCGCCCAGCCGGCCGGCTGGGTGATCCGGTCGTACGCCAGCAGCGGCAGCACCGGTTGGGCGGCCAGCACGGTGGCGAAGCGCGGCGCACGCAGCCCGGTCCAGTGCGCGTACCCGAAAGCGACGACGGTGGTGACCAGGAAGATCGATCCGGCGAAGGCCGAGCCGGAGGCCCCGCCGATCCGGTCCACGGCCCAGAGCGCGTACCCGGCGAGCGGCACCAGCAGCAGGCCCACCGCGGCGATCGTCTCGGCGGTCGAGGTGAGCCCCCGGCGGGCCAGCACCGGCGGGGCGAGCAGCATCAACACCGTCGCCACCAACAGCACACCGAGCCGGGCCAGCGCGTCCATCGAACTGGTGGCGACCGCGGCGAAGACCACCGCGGCGACGCCGAGCAGCAGGGCGCCGAGCCCGAGGGGAATGTTCTGCACCTCCCGGGAGGACGCCTCCGGCGGGTGCTCCGGGGCGTCCACGTCGAGCCATGGGGGCCTGCCCGGGGGCGGAAGGTCGTCGGGGCTCGGCGGCGGGGTGCCCTGACGTGGCACTCGCGGCGGGGCACCGGCGCTGGCCGTCGGCGGGCGGCGGGTGGGCCGTCGGCGCAGCACCCGACGCGGCCGGGTGCCCTGCTTCTGCCGTCTCTCATCGGCGTGCGCGAGGATGTCCCGTTGGAAGAGCGCGGCCTGCATCTTGGCGGCGATCTGCCGCTGTTCGCGGGCGATCTCGGCGTCGCGCGCCTTCATCTCCGCAATCGAGCGCTCGATCTCCGCGAGGTGATCGGCCCGCTGTGGCTGGTCGGCGCCGCAGTGCGGGCAGACGACGGCCGGCTTGATCTCCCGCCCGCACGAGGCGCACCTGAAGTCCTGCACGACACCCCTCCGTCCGGCCGGCCCGCACTGTGGACCACCCTCGCAGCATGCCTTGGCGGGGCGCGGATTTCGACCGTTGCCGGCGCGTTCCGGGGTGACAAAAAATCGGCCGGCCGCGGAGCGGATCCACGGCCGGCCGGTTGCTGGTTCCGGCTCGCCGAGCCGGAGTGGCGCTGGGTCAGGGGCGGCCCATGCCGCGGTACGCCCAGCCGGCCTGGGTCCACAGTGTGGAGTCCAGGCAGTTGCGGCCGTCGACCACCCGGCGGCCGTTGACCAGTTCGCCGAGGGCGACCGGGTCGGCGTTGCGGAACTCGGCCCATTCGGTGAGGACGCAGACCAGGTCGGCGCCGCGTACGGCGTCGTTCATGGTCTGCTCGTACGTCAGCTCGGGCACCGCCCGGCGGGCGTTTTCCATGCCCTGTGGGTCGAACACGTGCACGTCGGCGCCGGCCTTGCCGAGCAGCGAGGCGACGGCGAGGGCCGGGGCGTCTCGCACGTCGTCGGTGTTCGGCTTGAACGTGGCCCCGAGCACGGCGATCCGGGTGCCGGAGAGGTCCGGCCCGGCCGGGCCCGAGCGACGGTCGAGCAGGTCGGCGGCGAGCTGCACGACCCGGGTACGCCGGCGCTGGTTTATCAGGTCGACCTCGTGCAGGAAGCGCAGTGCCTCGCCGGCGCCGAGTTCCTGGGCGCGGGCCTGGAACGCGCGGATGTCCTTGGGCAGGCAGGCGCCGCCGAAGCCGAGGCCGGCCTGCAGGAAGCGGTTGCCGATGCGGGGGTCGTACCCGATGGAGCGGGCCAGCTGGGTGACGTCGCCGCCGGCGGCCTCGCAGACCTCGGCCATCGCGTTGATGAAAGAGATCTTGGTGGCCAGGAAGGCGTTCGCGGCGACCTTGACCAGTTCGGCGGTGGCGAAGTCGGTGACCACCAGCGGCACCTCGCGGTCCTCGGTGGCGGCCAGGTCGAAGACGCCTTTGTGGGCGGCGTAGAGCATGCCGTTGGCCCACTCGCTCTTGACGCCGACCACGATCCGGTTGGGGCGCAGCACGTCGTCGACGGCGAAGCCCTCCTGGAGGAACTCGGGGCTCCACGCCACCTCGACGCCCAGGTCGGCGGGGGTGTGCTTGCCGACCAGCTGCTCCACCCAGTCGGCGGTGCCCACCGGGACGGTGGACTTGCCGACGATCAGCGCCTTGCGGGTCAGGTGCTGGGCCAGGCTGGTCACCGACGCCTCGACGTACGACAGGTCGGCACCCATGCCGTCGGCCCGCTGCGGGGTGCCGACGCAGATGAAGTGCACGTCGCCGAAGTCTGCGGTCTCGGCGATGTCGGTGCTGAACCGCAGCCGGCCGGCGGTCAGGTTGCGCCGCAGCAGCTCGTCCAGGCCGGGCTCGTGGATCGGCACCTCGCCCGCGTTCAGCTTGGCGATCTTGTCCGCGTCGACGTCGTAGCCGAGCACCTCGTAGCCAAGCTCCGCGTAGCAGATCGCGTACGTCGAACCAAGGTAGCCGGTGCCGAGGAAGGTCACCCGGGGCCGGGCCGCGCCCGAGGGCGGGGTCACCGCAGCGATGGCCGGCACCGGCTTGGTGTTCGGGTACGGGATCGTCACGCCTGTATCTCCGCTCGCACTGGCGGCGCTTCCTTGCGTCGCAATCTGCTGCGGCGCCTGGCCGGGCACCGGTGGGGGACCTTGCTGTGGTTCTGTGGTCGCCGCTCGGCTCCAACGCCCATCATGCACGAGCCTACGCGGCGGTAAGGAGCACCGGTTCCTCGGTCGCTATCCTTCACTCTGTGCGGCCGGCGGCATCACGGGGCTCGGACTGCGCATTTTAGCGGTGAAGGGGAGGGGCCGACATGGCCGCAGAGCAGTCATTCGACGTCTACCGATTGCCGGAGGAGCACGAGGCGGTCCGCGAAGCGGTTCGTGAGGTCTGTGCGGCGAAGGTGGCTCCGCACGCCGCTGAGGCGGATGAGACCGGTGAGTTCCCCAAGGCGTCGTACGACGCGCTGCGCGCCGCCGACTTCCACGCCCCGCACATCCCCGTCGAGTACGGCGGTGCCGGCGCGGACGCGCTGGCGACGGCCATCGTGATCGAGGAGGTGGCCCGGGCCTGCGCCGCCTCCTCGCTGATCCCGGCGGTGAACAAGCTGGGCACCATGCCGCTGCTCCTGGCCGGCTCGGAGGAGCTGAAGCGGAAGTATCTGACCCCGGTCGCCACCGGCGAGGCGATGTTCTCGTACTGCCTCTCGGAGCCGGAGGCGGGCAGCGACGCGGCCTCGATGACCACGAAGGCCGTCCGGGACGGCGATCACTGGGTGCTCAACGGCGTGAAGCGGTGGATCACCAATGCGGGCGTCTCGGAGTACTACACCGTCTTCGCTGTGACGGATCCCACAGCGCGGTCCAAGGGTATCTCGGCCTTCGTGGTGGAGAAGTCCGACGCCGGGGTCAGCTTCGGCGCGCCGGAGAAGAAGCTCGGCATCAAGGGCTCGCCCACCCGCGAGGTCTACTTCGACAACGTCCGGATCCCGGCGGACCGCATGATCGGCGCCGAGGGCACCGGCTTCGCGACCGCGCTGCGCACCCTGGACCACACCCGGGTCACCATCGCCGCGCAGGCGGTCGGCATCGCGCAGGGCGCGCTGGACTACGCCAAGGGGTACGTCCAGGAGCGCAAGCAGTTCGGCAAGCCCGTCGCCGACTTCCAGGGCGTCCAGTTCATGCTCGCCGACATGGGCATGAAGCTGGAGGCGGCCCGGCAGCTCACGTACACCGCCGCCGGAAAGTCCGAGCGGGGCGACGCGGACCTGACCTACTTCGGCGCCGCCGCGAAGTGCTTCGCCTCGGACGCCGCCATGGAGATCACCACCGACGCCGTGCAGCTGCTCGGCGGGTACGGCTACACCCGCGACTACCCGGTCGAGCGGATGATGCGGGACGCCAAGATCACCCAGATCTACGAGGGCACCAACCAGGTGCAGCGCATCGTCATGGCGCGCCAGCTCCTCAAGGGCTGACCCGAACCACGACGATCGGGCGGGCGGGCCGGAGTTCCGGCCCGCCCGCGGTCGTCAACGGTCTCGGTGGTGCCCTACGATCGGCCGCTCGCCCGCGGGGGCGCGGACCACGGCGACTCGCCGCTGCCGCGGCGGGGCAGGGCGTCGGTGGGGGTCGGTTCGGGATAGCCCAGAGTGAGCGGGGCGGTGTCCTTGTCGTTCACGTCGGACGGGGGCAGGCCGCCGAGCGGCTGGGTGTGCTCGATCGGCTTGTCGGTCGGGGGCAGCCCCGGCTCGGCCGCCGGCTTCCCGGGCCACTGCCGCCACCGCTGCTTGCTGAACCCGGCCACCAGCAGCAGCAGGCCGATCAGGAACAGCGTGCCGTTCTCCAGCGGCTGGCGCAGGGGCATCGGGTCCCCGAGCATCTTCCACCCGTCGGGGATCTGGTCACGGATGGTGAATGGCGCGACGAACAGGCCGAGGTAGGGGACGACCAGCAGCAGCCCGGCCACGAGCGGACCGAGCGGCGAGAAGCGCAGCGTGCCGAGCAGGCCGAGCAGGATGCCGGCGACGCCGAGGTAGACGGCCGGCTCGATCAGGTTGGGCGTGCTGTACGTACCGATCTCCACCCAGCGGTGCACGGTGCGTCCAGACCCGTCCTGACCGAGGGTGACGAACACCCAGGTGACGGGCGCCACCACCAACCCGGCGAGGAAGCTCCAGAGATGTCGCATCCGCGCACCGTACCGTTTTCCGCATGACAGATCACCCCTCCGCCAAGCCGGCGGGCAAGCCGACCTCGTACTCGCGGGTCACGTTGAGTCGGATCATGACTGCCGTCGACGTCAATCTGTACGGGACCGTGCACGGTGGGGTACTGATGAAGTTCGTCGACGACGTGGCCGGGGCGGCGGCGGCCCGGCACAGCGGCGGCACCGCGGTCACCGCCTCGATCGACGAGATCGTCTTCTCCGAGCCGGTCCGGGTGGGGGATCTGGTGCACGCGCACGCCCAGGTCAACTGGACCGGGTACACCTCGATGGAGGTCGGGGTGAAGGTGGTCGCCGAGCGCTGGGACTCGGCCGAGGACGAGCCGGTCCGGGTCGCCACGGCGTACCTGGTCTTCGTGGGTGTGGACGTCGGTGGGTCGCCGCGCCCGGTCCGGCCGGTGCTGCCGGAGACCCTGGAGGACGAGCGGCGCTACCGGGAGGCGGAGATCCGTCGGGCCCACCGGCTGGCTCGCCGCCGTGCCATCCAGGCCCACCGCGCCGGCTGAGGTGTTAGGAGGGGGCCCCTGTACAACGCCAGGCGTTAACAGGGGGCCCCTCCTTACACCGCACCCACATGGGCGGTGGGTTGGGGGTGTGGGCGGGGCACGCCGATCTGGCGGGCACCTGGTGCGGAGAATGGCGTCGCGGGGTAGGGCAAGATGGCGCCACGGCCCGGGCACAGTGTCGTGACCGGGGCCTCAGGAAGGGTGGAGCAGTGGGTGACATGCTGTGGACGCCGCCGGCCGACGTGCGCGAGCGGTCCCGGATCGGCGACTACCTGCGCTGGCTGGCCGAGCACCGGGGGCTCGAGTTCGCCGACTACGACGCGCTGTGGCGCTGGTCGGTGACCGACCTCGACGCGTTCTGGCGCTCGATCTGGGACTACTTCGAGGTGGTCGCGCACACCCCGCCGACCGCCACGCTCGCCGACCGGGCCATGCCCGGCGCCCGCTGGTTCCCCGGCGCGACGCTCAACTACGCCGAGAACGTGCTGCGGATGCCCGGCCGGGCCGACGACGACCCGGTGGTGATCGCGTACGGGCAGACCCGCGAGCCGGAGACGCTCACCGCCGCCGAGCTGCGCGAGCGGGTCCGCCGGGTGGCGGCCGGGCTGCGCCGGCTCGGGGTCGGGCCGGGCGACCGGGTGGCGGCGTACGCGCCGAACATCCCGGAGACCTTCGTGCTGCTGCTCGCCACCGCCAGCCTGGGTGCGATCTTCTCCTCCTGCGCCCCCGAGTTCGGCACCCGCAGCGTCACCGACCGGTGGCAGCAGATCGAGCCCAAGGTCCTGGTCGCCGTCGACGGCTACCGGTACGGCGACAAGCCGGTTGATCGGCGGGGCGAGGTGGCCGCCATCCGGGCCGCGCTGCCGTCGGTGGAGCACACGGTCGGCATCGCGTACCTCGACCCGGCCGGTGTGCCCCCAGTGGGCGGGATTTCCTGGGCCGAGCTGGCGGCGGAGACCGACGAGCCGTTGACCTTCGCCCCGGTGCCGTTCGGCCACCCGCTCTACGTGCTCTACTCCTCCGGCACCACCGGACTGCCGAAGCCGATCGTGCACGGCCACGGCGGCATCCTGCTGGAGCACCTGAAGATGCTGGCCCTGCACCACGATCTGGGCCCGGCCGATCGGTTCTTCTGGTTCACCACCACCGGCTGGATGATGTGGAACTTCCTGGTCTCCGGGCCGGCGGTGGGCGCGACGATCGTGCTCTTCGACGGCAACCCGGGACACCCGGACCTGGGCGCGCTGTGGCGGCTGGCGGAGCAGAGCGACACCACGTACTTCGGCACCTCCGCGCCGTTCCTGCTGGCCTGCCGCAAGACCGGCCTGGTGCCTGCGGACATCGCCGACCTGTCCGCGCTGCGCGGGCTCGGCTCGACCGGCGCGCCGCTGCCCACGGAGGGCTTCACCTGGGTGTACGAGAACGTCAGCGACACCCTGCAGCTCCAGTCGCTCTCCGGCGGCACGGACGTCTGCACCGGCTTCGTCGGCGGCGTGCCGCTGCTCCCGGTGTACGCGGGTGAGATCACCTGCCGGGCGCTCGGGGCGAAGGTGGAGGCCCGTTCCGCCGACGGTACCCCGGTGATAGGCCAGCTGGGTGAGCTGGTGATCACCGAGCCGATGCCGAGCATGCCGGTGGGCTTCTGGAACGACGCGGACGGTTCGCGCTACCGCGAGGCGTACTTCGAGGTCTACCCGGGCGTTTGGCGGCACGGCGACTGGATCACGATCAACGAGCGGGGTGGCTGCGTGATCACCGGCCGTTCGGACGCCACCCTGAACCGGGGCGGCGTACGCCTCGGCACCGCCGAGTTCTACTCGGTGGTCGAGGGGCTGGACGAGGTGGTCGACTCGGTCGTGGTCCACCTGGAGGACGACCAGGGCGGGGCCGGTGAACTGTTGCTCTTCGTGGTGCTGGGCGAAGGGCTGGAACTGGACGACGACCTGCGCAAGAAGATCTGCCGCGAGCTGCGGACCGCGCTGTCGCCCCGGCACGTCCCGGACGAGATCCACCAGGTCCGCGCGGTCCCGCGCACGTTGAGCGCGAAGAAGCTCGAGGTCCCGGTCAAGAAGATCCTCACCGGCACTCCGATCGACAACGCGGCCGCCAAGGGCGCCCTGGCCAACCCGGAGTCCCTGACCGCCTTCGCCGCCTTCGCCCAACGCCGCGCCCACACCGACAACCCCACCCCCGCCCCGTAGCCGCGCCGATCGCGGAGTGGCGAACCCTCGCGAAGGGGGCGGATCACCTTATTTCGGGCGCCGCCACTTCAGATCGACACTAGGTCAGGATGCGGGTGGTCTTCTCGGCCGCGGTACGGGCGTCGAGGCGGGACCTGTCGAGGTTGGCGCAGAGGACCAGGGTGGCGCCAGCAGTCAACGGGGCGAGGAGCCAGTCGATCGGGTCGGGGTACCGCCCGGTGTCGACCAGCAGGCGGTCGCCGGGGGTGAGGCAGACCTCCGCGGCGCGGGCCTCCGCGCGGGCCAGCAGCGCCGCGTCCGCCTCGCCGCCCCCCGGGTACGGCGTGAAGTGGTCACCGTGGCCGCGTACCGCCGACACGAAATCGGCGAAGCCCGGCGGCACCTGCCGCATCGGCAGGGCGAACGGGTCGAGCGCGAGGGCGTAGCGCTCGCCGGCCGGCCACGCCGCCGCCTCGTCGACCCGGTCCGCGGCGGCGAAGAGCACGTCGACGGCGCCCGGGGCGTCGACCACGGTCAGCTTCGCCGACCAGCAGCCGAGCAGCACCGCGGCGGTCTGCCAGTGCGGCGGCAGCAGCGCGCCGGCCGTGTCGCCGGGGCCGAGGGCGGCCTCGTCGACGAGCAGGTTGGCCGTCTTGGCCACCCAGTTGGCCAGAGTCGCGCCGGACAGTTCGGTGCGCTCGCCGGTGGCGTCGTCGTACCAGGTCAGCAGGGGTCGGGTGGGGTCGGTCGCGATCGCGTCGGCGAAGACCCGGGCAATGTTGTCGGCCATCGGCGCGAACGATACGCGCTCGGGACCCGTACTCGATGACAGCGACAAGTCGGCGTACCGTCGGGTCGCAGTCAGCGTTGGGACCCGGGCCCGGCGTAGGCTTGCCGACAGTGTCGTCCCCCACAGACCCGACCTGCCTGAGGAGTCGCCCCGTGACCGCCGGTCGCCCGCCCCGCGTGCTCATCGACGCCACGAGTGTCCCCGCCGACCGAGGCGGCGTCGGTAGATACGTCGACGGGCTGCTCGGCGCCCTCGGCCGGGTCTGCGGCTCCGGCGTGGACCTGGTCGTGGTGAGCCTCCGCACCGACCTGGAGCGCTACACCCGGATGCTGCCCGGGGCCGAGGTGATCCCCGCCCCGGCGGCGGTCGCGCACCGTCCGGCCCGGCTCGCCTGGGAGCAGACCGGCCTGCCGCTGCTGGTCCAGCAGGTGGGCGCGGAGGTGCTGCACTCGCCCTTCTACACCTGCCCGCTGCGGGCCGGTTGCCCGGTGACGGTCACCGTGCACGACGCGACGTTCTTCACCGAGCCGGAGCACTACGACAAGTCGCGCCGGACGTTCTTCCGCAGCGCGATCAAGACCTCGCTGCGCCGGGCCGACCGGGTGATCGTGCCGAGCAAGGCCACCCGGGACGAGTTGATCCGCCTCCTGGACGCCGACCCGACCCGGATCGACGTGGCGTACCACGGGGTCGACCAGGCCGCCTTCCACGCCCCGAGCGAGGAGGAGAAGGCCCGGGTCCGCGCCCGCCTGGGGCTGGGCGGCAGCAGCTACATCGCGTTCCTCGGGGCCAAGGAGCCGCGCAAGAACGTACCCAACCTGATCCGCGGCTGGGCCCGGGCGGTGGCCGACCGGGCGAATCCCCCGGCGCTGGTCATCGCCGGCGGCCAGGGGCACGACGACGACATCGACCGTGCGGTGGCCGAGGTCCCGTCGCACCTGCGGCTGCTCCGCCCGGGTTACCTCCGCTACGCCGACCTGCCCGGCTTCCTCGGCGGCGCGCTGGTCGCCGCCTACCCGTCGTACGGCGAGGGCTTCGGCCTGCCGATCCTGGAGGCGATGGCATGCGCGGCGCCGGTGCTGACCACGCCGCGGCTCTCGCTGCCCGAGGTGGGGGGCGACGCGGTGGCGTACACCAGCGAGGACCCGGCCCAGATCGCCACCGACCTGGCCGCCCTGCTGGACGACGAGCAGCGCCGGCTCTCCCTGGCAAAGGCCGGCTTCGACCGGGCCAAGGAGTTCACCTGGGAGTCCAGCGCGGAGGTGCACATCGCCGCGTGGGGCCGGGCCCGTTCCTGAACCGGGTGCCGTACCGCCGACCCCCGGCCCCGGGTTGGGCGTTTCGGGCATGATGTGCTGATGTTCTATGCCGTCATCCCGGCGGGGGGCAGTGGCACGAGGTTGTGGCCACTTTCCCGGGCCGGCCATCCCAAGTTCCTCCACCCGCTGACCGGCACCCCGGCTTCGCTGCTCCAGGCGACGGTGGACCGGCTGTCGCCGCTGACCGCCCCCGAGCGCACGTTGGTGGTCACCGGTGCCGCGCATGTCGCGGCGGTGGCCCGGCAACTGGCTGGCGTGCCCGAGGAGAACATCCTGGTCGAGCCCTCGCCGCGCGACTCGTGCGCGGCGATCGCGTTGGCCGCGGCGGTGATCGCGGAACGCGACCCGACGGCGGTGATGGGCTCGTTCGCCGCCGACCACCTGATCGGCGACGCCGCGTCCTGGGCCGAGACCGTACGCCAGGCGATCCGCGGCGCCGAGCAGGGGCTGCTGATGACGGTGGGCATCACCCCGACCCGGCCGGAGACCGGCTACGGCTACCTGGAGACCGGCGAGCCGACGGGCGACGGTCCGCTGCGCCCGGTAGTCGAGTTCAAGGAGAAGCCGGCCGCCGAGGTGGCCGAGGAATACGTCCGCTCCGGGCGGCACCTCTGGAACGCCAGCATGTTCGTCTGGCGGGTCGACGTCTTCCTGGCCGAACTCGCCCGGCAGCAGCCGGCCATGCACGCCGGGATCGTCGCGATCGCGGCGGCGTGGGGGACCCCCGAGCAGGACGACGTCCTCGGCACCGCGTGGCCGACGCTGCCGAAGATCTCCGTCGACTACGCGGTGATGGAGGGCGCGGCGACCGCCGGCCGGGTGGCCACCGTACCGGGCGACTTCGGCTGGAACGACGTCGGCGACTTCCACACCCTCGGCGAGGTGCTCCCCGCCGACGAGGCCGGCAACGTGGTGCTCGGCGCCGACGCCAAGCCGGGCGTGCTGCTGCACGACACCACAGGCACCGTGGTGGTGCCGCAGTCCGGCCGGCTGGTGGCCACCGTCGGGGTGCACGACCTGATCGTCGTGGACACTCCGGACGCGCTGCTGGTCTGCCCCCGCGACCGCGCACAGGACGTCAAGAAGGTCGTCGACGAGCTCAAGGACCGCGGCGAGGAGGGCCTGCTCTGATCGGTGGCGCGGCGGGCCAGGGCGGCTCAGGCGGTGGCGCGGCGGGCCCGCGCGGCGAGGGCCGGCGCGACGAGCTGTTCGGTGGCGTGTGCCAGCGGTTCGGGCAGCCGGTCCGGCGGGAACCAGCCGAGTTTCTCGGACTCGTCGCTGACCCGCTCCACCGCCCCGGGCGGGGCGAAGACGGTGAACCGTACGTCGTAGTGCAGTGAGCCGCCCTGGCAGCCGACCGGGTGGATGTCCACGTCGATCGGCTCCTGGTCGACCGTCAGCCCGGCGATCCCGGACTCCTCGGTGGCCTCACGCAGCGCGGCGGCGGCCAGCGTCCGGTCGCCGGGCTCGCAGTGCCCGCCGAGCTGCACCCACTTGCGGAGCTTGCCGTGCAGGCAGAGCAGCACCCGCTCGCCGGTCGCGTCGAGCACCAGCGCGCTCGCGGTTAGGTGCCCGGCGCGGTGGGCGCGGCCCATCGCCACCGGCCCGGCGGCCAGCAGTTCCAGGGTCCGGTCGCGGGCCGCGGCGGCGGCCGGGCTGGTCGGCGTCCAGCGGCTCAGCACCGTGGTGGCGTCGGCGTGCAGGTCGGCGTACGTCGGCAGGTCGGTGCGAGTGTCGGGCATCCGGATACTCTACGAGCGCGTCCTGGCGTATCCCGGCCAGGTGGGACGACCGGATGGCACCCCTACGGCGAGTGCCGCAGACCCTCGTTGGTGCCGCCCGGGCGTCCGTTCCCCGAGGCCCGGTTGCCTCGGCCGGGGTGCTGACACCCGGCACCGGCGGGCAAGGGAAGTTTTGCCGAACGGCCCCCGCGTCGTCGAGGTTTTTCAGCCCACGCTTAAAGATGGAGATAAGTTACGCCGGGTACAGTGCCAACGGTGGCGGGCGTTCCTGCGGTCCGCCCCGGGAGCGCGCCGATGCTTAAGATCATTTTCACGAGCGAGGACATCCTGCGAACCAGGGTGGCCCCCGCCGCGGATCCGGTCTGGGAACTGATTCTCAGCCTGCACCTGCTCCAAGGTCGAGGGCGCGAGCCGCTGCTGACCGAATGGCGTCGCGCCACGGCCCGCACCCTGCGGATGGACAGCTCCGCCGAGCGGTTCCGCCTCCTGCTCGCCCTCAACCCCCCGCGCGGCTACTTCCCCGACTTTCTCACCCCGTACGCGAGCAGGGAGGGCTTCCAGGCGGGGCTGGAGGCCGTTCGTGGCACCCCCGTCGACCTGCTGCGCCGGGACCTGACCCGGCTCGCGGAGGAGAACCGGCTGCCGGCCCCGGCCGCCGCGCTGGCCCGGGGCGAGCCCGAGGCGCTTCACCACCTCACCGCCTCGATGGCGCGCTACCACTCGCTCGCCGTCACCCCGTACTGGCCCCGGATCCAGGCCGCGGTGGAGGCCGATCGGGCGCGGCGGGCGCGGGCGATGCTCGACGGCGGGCCGGAGGGCCTGCTGGCGAGCCTCCGGCCCGGCATGCGGTGGGCGGACGGGGTGCTCGAGGTCCTCGACTACCCGGACAGCCGGGAACTGCACCTGGACGGCCGAGGACTGCTGCTGGTCCCGTCGTTCTTCTGCGCGCGGACGCCCGTCGCGCTCCTCGACCCGGCGCTACCCCCGGTGCTGGTCTATCCCGTCGACCGGCTCGGCGGCCTCGCTCCGCACGGCGGCGGCGGGCGGAACCCGGACGGCACCAGGGAGGCCCTCGCCGCCCTGCTCGGCCGCACCCGCGCCGCCGTCCTGGAAGCCGCCGACGACGGCTGCACCACCGGCGAGATGGCCCGCCGCCTGCACATCTCGGCCGCCGCGGCCAGCCAGCACACCACGGTGTTGCGGAACGCCGGCCTGCTGGTCAGCCACCGGGACCGCAACACCGTGCTGCACACGCTCACCCCGCTCGGCCGCGCCGTCCTCGACGCCTGACACCCGCCCGCAACGGTCAGAGGGCCAGGGCGGCGCTGGCGGTGCTGCCCGCCGGTGGCGGAAGCAGCGCCGAGGAGACGCCCTCGGCGGCCAGCGCGGTCCGCAGGCGTTGCAGGTCGGCGCCGAAACGCACCAGGTCCGCCTGGTCGACGGGGGCCGGCGGAGCCCCGAGGGCGAGTCCGCCGGCCTGCTCGGGCCAGCCGGGCACGGTGGCGACCAGGCCGGCGCGTACCTCGTCATCGGTCACGTGCGTGAAGACCGTGCCCGGCGCGACCACCTCGGCGACGGCGGCGATCGCCCGGTCCACGACGGCCGGGTCGGCCGGCGCCGGCCCCGGGCCGTCGGCCAGGACCGCTGCCTCCCGCAGCCCGGCCGCCCTCGCTTCAGCGGTGCCCAGCGAGAACAGGTCCAGCGCGGCGTCCCGGATCAGCGCCCGGGCGCCCTCGCCGTCGGTGCTCCGCGCCACGCCCAGGTAGCCGCGGACGACCGCAACCGGCACCTGGTCGCGCTTGCCCTTGATCAGCTCGGCGGCGCCGGCCAGCTCGTCCACCACCGCCATCTGGGTGAGCTGGAGCTCGTTGCCGTACGGGTCGATCTCGCCCCGGTGGTCGCGGATCGCCGGCATCCCGGCCACCCCGAGCGCCACGTCGGTGAGCCCGTTGCGCCATGGCCGGCCCATGGTGTCGCTGATGATGACCGCGACGTCCAGGTGATAGTGGTCGTGCAGCGCGGCCCGCAGCGCCCGGGCGGACGCGTCCGGGTCCTTCGGCAGCAGCACCAGCCGGGTCTTGTCCACGTTTGAAGCATCGATGCCGGCGGTGGCCATGACGAAGCCGTGGTGGGTCTGCACGATCCGGGTCGTCCCGCGGTTGGCCACCACCCGGGCGGTCTCCGCGGCGAGCACCTCGTCCCGGGCGGCCAGCCGCTCGGGCCCGTCGGCCGGCACGTCGACCAGCCGGCCCTCCGCCTTCGACACGATCTTGCTGGTCACCACCAGCACGTCGCCGTCGCGCAGCCACGGCGCCGCGGTGGCGATCAGCGCGGCCAGGTCGTCGCCCTCGGTCACGTCGCCGATGCCCAGCACCGGCAGGATCTCCAGCTTCACACCAACTCCAACGCGGCCTGGACCATCGTGGCCGTCGCCGCCTCGTCGATCATTCGCAGCGGTGTCGACCGTACGGTCACGTCCGGCACCAGCGTTCCCGAGTCCTCAGGGGCGACCAGCCAGCCGTCGAGCAGGCCGCCGGCCGACCGGCCACCGTAGAGGCCGCCCACCCCGGCCGCGCTGCACTCCACGCCGAGCGCGGCGAGGCAGCGGTCGGCCATGCCGCGTACCGGGGCCCCGCCGATGATCGGGGACACGCCCACCACCGGGGCGCGCCCGTCGGTGACCGCGTCCCGCAGCCCCGGCACGGCCAGGATCGGGGCGATGCTCACCACGGGGTTGCTCGGCGCGACCAGCACCACGTCGGCCGAGCCGATGGCCGCCAGCACCTCCGGTGCCGGTTTCGCCGTCTCCGCGCCCACGAAGACGAACCGGTGCGTCGGGAGTTCCGCCCGGTACCGCACCCACCACTCCTGGAAGTGGATCGCCCGCTGGCCGCCGTCCAGGTCGACCACGACGTGGGTCTCCAGGCGGTCGTCGGTGGCCGGCAGCAGGCGTACGCCGGGCTGCCACCGGGCGGCGAGCGCCTCGGTCACCTGGGACAGCGGGTAGCCGGCGTTGAGCATCGCCGTCCGGACCAGGTGGGTGGCGAGATCCCTGTCGCCCAGGCCGAACCAGCTCGGCTCGGCGCCGTACGCGGCCAGCTCGGACTTGACCGTCCAGGTCTCGCCCACCCGGCCCCAGCCCCGTTCCGGGTCGGCGCCGCCGCCCAGCGTGTACATCACGCTGTCCAGGTCCGGGCACACCTTGAGCCCGTGCAGCAGCAGATCGTCGCCGACGTTGACCACGGCGGTCACCTCGGCCCCCACCTCCCGGGCGTACGCCCGGACGCCGAGCAGGAACCGGGCGCCCCCGATTCCGCCGGTCAGAACCACGATGTGCATGGCGTCCATCCTTCCGCACGCGCCGCCGTCGGTCGGCCGGTGGCCGGGGAGACTAGGCTCACGACGGCAACTGTCCGCTTTCGTCCCCAAGGGGGAGTCCGTGACCAGCCCCGCCGAGCCCACGTCCGGCGACACCACGCAGGCCAGCCAGGTGACCAAGCCACTGCGCGAACTGGCCGCGCTCGTCCTGCTCGGCGCGAACGCCGTGCTGCTCTTCGTCGGCCTGGTGCGCCTGCTGGTGCCGACCGACGCCTACAGCACCTTCGGCGCCCGGGCGGGCAGCACCTTCTTCGTCTTCGTCGGCGTCGAGTCGGCCGTGCTGCCGGTGCTGGCCGTCCTGCTCGCCACCCACGTACGCCCGGCGCTGTCCCGGGCGAAGCTGGTCACCGAGGTGGCCCTCGGCGAGTACGCCCTCGCCGGCCTGTTCGGCGCGCTGAGCTTCCTGATCTGGCTGGTCGGCCGGCTCGCCGAGGGCGAGGTGCTGGACGCGTTCCTCGGCCTGCTGATCCGGCCGGCCTGGCTGGCGATCTTCGGGGTCGCCGCGTTCGTCGTGTACCGGATCTGGCGCACCCTCTACTACGTCCCCAAGCCGAAGCCGCAGCCCGGCGTGTACGGGCAGCCGCAGCCGGGCTGGCCGCAGCAGCCGGGTGGCTATCCCGCGCCCGGCCAGCCGGGCGCCTACCCCGGCCAGGGCGGCTACCCGGCCCACGGCCAGTACGGCCAGCCGCCGTTCAACACCGCGCCGCCGCACGCTCCGCAGCCCGCGCCGCCGCACGCTCCGCAGTCCGCGCCGTCGTTCGGCGCTCCGCAGTCCGCGCCGCCGCACGCTCCGCAGCCCGCGCAGTCGTTCGGTGCCCCGCACCCGGCGCCGCCCTTCGGCCAGCCCCCGTCGGCCGACCCGACGCAGGCCATTCCGCGCCAGCCGGTCGAGCCCGCCCAGCCCGTCGTGGACGACAGCGAACGTACCCAGCGCCTGGACCGGGACGACCCGAACTACCCGCGCTGAACCCCAGCCGGAGGCCACGCTTTCCCCGAAGCGTGGCCTCCGGCCGGGCGACGGCCACCCTTTCCGTGAATCCGCGCCCCGGCGTGCCTCGGGGTGGGCAGCGCTTAGGGTGGACGGGTGGTTGATCTCAGCGAGTCCGTGCCGAGCGAGGCGAGCGTGCGGCGGGCCCTGCGCCGGGCCGCGACCGGCCGGGCGCTGGACGCCGACGAGGCGAGCGCCCTGCTGACGGCGCGCGGGGCCGCGCTCGACGAGCTGCTCCGGATCGCCGGTGAGGTACGCGACGCCGGGCTGCGGGAGGCCGGCCGCCCGGGAGTCGTCACCTTCTCGAAGAAGGTCTTCATCCCACTGACCCGGCTCTGCCGGGACCGCTGCCACTACTGCACCTTCGCCACCGTGCCGCACCGGGTCCCGGCCGCGTACCTGGACCGGGACGAGGTCCTCGCGATCGCCCGGGAGGGCGCGGCGCAGGGCTGCAAGGAGGCGTTGTTCACCCTCGGCGACCGGCCGGAGGAGCGCTGGCCGGCGGCCCGGCGGTGGCTGGACGAGCGCGGCTACGACTCCACCCTCGACTACCTGCGGGCCTGCGCGGTCGCGGTGCTGGAGGAGACGGGCCTGCTGCCGCACCTCAACCCCGGCGTGCTGTCCTGGTCGGAGCTGCAGCGGCTCAAGCCGGTCGCGCCGAGCATGGGCATGATGCTGGAGACCACGGCGACCCGGCTCTGGTCGGAGTCCGGCGGTCCGCACCACGGCTCGCCGGACAAGGAGCCGGCCGTCCGACTCCGGGTGCTCGACGACGCCGGCCGGGTCGGGGTGCCGTTCACCACCGGCATCCTCATCGGCATCGGGGAGACCCTGGCCGAGCGGGCCGACGCGCTCTTCGCGATCCGCCGCGCCGACCGGGAGTACGGCCACCTCCAGGAGGTGATCGTGCAGAACTTCCGTGCCAAGCCGGACACTGCGATGCGCGGCATGCCCGATGCCGAGCTGCACGACCTGGCCGCCACGGTGGCGGTGGCCCGGGTGCTGCTCGGGCCGAAGGCCCGGATCCAGGCCCCGCCGAACCTCATCGAGGGCGAGTACGACCTGCTGCTGCGCGCCGGCATCGACGACTGGGGCGGGGTCTCGCCGGTCACCCCGGACCACGTCAACCCGGAGCGTCCGTGGCCGCAGCTGGACGAGCTGGCCCGGCACACCGCACGGGCCGGCTTCACCCTGCGCGAGCGGCTGACCATCTACCCCGAGTACGTCCTGGCGGGTGACCCGTGGCTGGACCCGCGCCTGCTGCCGCACGTCACCGCCCTCGCCGACCCGGCGACCGGGCTCGCGGTCGAGGAGGCCCGCCCGGTCGGCCGCCCCTGGCAGGAGCCGGAGGAGGTCTTCGGCGGGCGTACCGACCTGCACGCCACCATCGACACCACTGGCCGGACCGGGGACCGGCGCGGCGACTTCGACAGCGTCTACGGCGACTGGGCCGAGGTCGCCGGCAAGCTGACCGCCGGGGGCGTACCGGTCGGGGCCGGTGACCTGGCAACCGGGCTGCGGCTGGCCGCGGACGACCCGGCGGCGCTGCTGGAGCCCGGGCACACCGACGCGGCGCTGGCGCTGTTCGGCGCCGACGGGCCCGCGCTGGACCAGCTGTGCCGGATCGCCGACGACGTCCGCCGGGACGCGGTCGGCGACGACGTCACCTACGTGGTCAACCGCAACATCAATTTCAGCAACGTCTGTTACGTCGGCTGCCGGTTCTGCGCCTTCGCTCAGCGGGAGAGCGACGCCGACGCGTACCGGCTCTCGGTGGAGCAGGTGGCCGACCGGGCCGAGGAGGCGTGGGCGGCCGGGGCGAGCGAGGTCTGCCTCCAGGGCGGCATCGACCCGAAGCTGCCGGTCACCGGCTACGCCGACCTGGTCCGGGCGATCAAGGCTCGGGTGCCGGGCATGCACGTGCACGCGTTCTCCCCAATGGAGATTGTCACCGCCGCGGCGAAGGCCGGCGTGCCGGTGAAGGAGTGGCTGCTCCAGCTCCGCGAGGCCGGCCTGGACACCATCCCCGGCACCGCCGCGGAGATCCTCGACGACGAGGTGCGCTGGGTGCTCACCAAGGGCAAACTGCCGGCCGCCGCCTGGGTCGAGGTGGTGACCACGGCACACGAGCTGGGCATCCGGTCCAGCTCCACAATGATGTACGGCCACGTCGACCACCCCGGTCAGTGGCTCGCCCACTTCCGGGTGCTGGCCGGCGTGCAGGACCGCACCGGCGGCTTCACCGAGTTTGTGGCACTGCCGTTCGTGCACACCAACGCGCCGATCTACCTCGCCGGGATCGCCCGACCCGGGCCGGCCTGGCGGGAGAACCGGGCGGTGCACGCGATGGCTCGACTGCTGCTGCACGGCCGGATCGACAACATCCAGTGCTCCTGGGTGAAGCTCGGCGACGAGGGCACCGTGGCGATGCTCCAGAGTGGCTGCAACGACCTGGGTGGCACGTTGATGGAGGAGACGATCTCCCGGATGGCCGGCTCGGGCAACGGCTCGGCCCGGACGGAGGAGCAGCTGCGGGCGATCGCCGCGGCGGCGGGCCGACCGGCCCGCAAACGGACCACCGCGTACGGCCACCTCGGCGCGTAGCGTCGAGTCTTCCCCGCCGTACTTCTCCGGGTTCGGCGACCACGTCCGGTTCGAGATTCGCATGTGGACGGAGCGCGGTCGGCGTTCACCGGCTCGGCGGGCGGTACGGCGTCGGGCGCGTTAACCTTTCCCCCACCACAATGCTGATCTTGGACGGTGTCGCGACGGCCGCCCGGGTACGGCCCACCGGAGCCTCCACCGGGGGGCCGCCGGCGGTGTCCGCGCGGGTGCGCCACGGCAGAAAAGTCGGGCAACTCGCCGGAAGGAGCGTTACCCGTCCGGGGTCTGAATCGATAGGGCAGGTTGCGAGGCTCGGAACGTGTCGGGAGGGCGACTCCATTATCAAGTTTGGCTTGACGACGCATGTATTACACGCGTGTAATTTGAATGGGGTTGTTCGCTCGGAACGCAACAAATTGTGACCGGACGGACAAGCACGCCTTTCGCGTGGGGGGTTGCAGCGGCGATGACGCCGGTGCGCGACAAGGAGGCAATTGATGGACGGCCAGCTCGAAGTGGCCGACCTGCTCGGAAACGCGCCGGAGTGGCAGGAGCGGGCACTCTGCTCGCAGACCGACCCGGAGGCGTTTTTTCCCGAGAAGGGCGGCTCGACGCGCGAGGCGAAGCGGATCTGCTCGCGGTGTGAAGTCAAGACGGAGTGTCTGGAATACGCCCTCGGGCACGACGAGCGGTTCGGAATCTGGGGTGGGCTCTCCGAGCGGGAGCGGCGCAAGCTGAAGCGGCGGGTCGCCGCCTGACGCGTACCGGGCCGGGGCGGTGGGGGCCGCCCGGGGCTCGGGCCGGCAGCCCGGCCGGCGGGGGCCGGCCGGGACCGGCGACGGCGGCCGGCTCAGGCCAGCTCGTCGGGATCGACCCCGAGCAGGTTCGCCACCTGCTCGATGATCACGTCGTGCACGAGATCCGCGAGATCCTCGCGGTCCATGGCACGGAACTCCAGCGGCCGCCGGTAGAGCACGATCCGCGGTGGCACCTCCTGCCGGCCCGGGCGCCCCGGCAACAGCCGGGCGAGCGGCACCTCACCGTCCTCCAGCACGTCCGAGTCGTAGACGTTCAGGTCCGGTGGGACGTCCTCGACGGCGAACTCGACGCCCGCCAGCTCCTTGGCGAAGCGCCGTTCGAGGGTCTCGACCGTGTCCAGCACCAGGTCGTCGAAGACCTCGGCCTTGGTCCGGGCCAGCGGTACCGTGGCCGGCACCAACCGCCCCCGCAGCCCCCGCCCGTGGCGGTCGCGATGGGTGCGCCGGCCGGAGCCGGGGCGGCGGTGTTCCGGGCTCGTCATGACGCACAGGGTAGTCCCCGTCACCCGGCCGCCCGCCGTTGCGCCGCTGGTGCGGCGCGCCAGTGATCCGATCGGACGAATTGTGATCACCAAGACGGGCGTGTCGCAACGCGAAGCGGTGCGCCGAACCCGGTATTGGAGATACCCTGCCGCCGTGAGGTCACCACGGCGCTGCTCCCGTAACGGCTGCCCCCGGCAAGCGGTCGCCACATTGACCTATGTCTACAACGAGTCCACGGCTGTGGTGGGTCCGCTGGCGGCTTTCGCCGAGCCGCACACGTACGACCTCTGCGAGCCGCACGCCCGCAGCCTGACCGCGCCGCGCGGCTGGGACGTGGTGCGGCACGAGGGCGAGTTCGAGCCGCCGCCGCCCACCACCGACGACCTGGTGGCCCTGGCCGAGGCGGTCCGCGAGGCCGCCCGCCCCGCACCGCCCCGCCCCCCGGAGGACGGCCAGGTAGCCCCTCAGCACCCCCAGCAGACCGGCCGCCGAGGCCACCTCCGCGTAATCCCCCCCACCCACTGACCCCACCCCTGCTCCCCTTGACCAACACCGCTGGGGAGGGCCGGGTGGAGGGCGGTCAGTGGCCGAGGAGGCGGGAGAAGGCGGCGGCGCGGCGGGAGGGGCGACCGGTGCGGAGCTCGGCCTCGTCGGCGGAGAACATGATCCTCAGGCCGGCGTTCACGGCCAGCCAGCGCAGCGGCTCGGGCTCCCACCGGGGGGAGCGGTGGTTGACCCAGGGGAGCGCGGTCAGGTCGCTCGCCTCGCCCCGGATCAGGTCGGCCAGCGTACGGCCAGCCAGGTTGCTGCTGCCGACGCCGTCGCCGACGTAGCCGCCGGCCCAGCCGAGACCGGTCGTCCGGTCCAGCCCCACCGAGGCGGTCCAGTCGCGGGCCACGCCGAGCGGACCGCCCCAGGTGTGGCTCACCGGCACCTCCGACCCGAGCGCCGGGAACAGTTCACCGAGCACGCGCCGCAGCGCGGCGAAGACCCGAGGTTCCCGGTCGTAGTCGGGGCGGACCCGGGAGCCGAAGTGGTAGGGCGCGCCCCGGCCGCCGAAGGCGAGGCGACCGTCGGCGGTGCGCTGGCCGTAGATGATGACGTGCCGGTAGTCGGAGAACGTCTCCCGCTCGGCCAGCCCGATCTTCGCCCAGGTCGCCTCGGGCAGCGGCTCGGTGGCGACCATGAGCGAGTAGACCGGCGCGACGGTGCGCCGCTGGCCGGGCAGCGCGGAGGTGAAGCCCTCCGTCGCCCGGACCACCACCGGGGCGCGGACCACCCCGGCGGGGGTTACCGCAGTCCCAGGGCGCACTGCCGTGACCGGGGTCCGCTCGAAGATCCGTACGCCCCGGCGTTCCACCGCCCCGGCGAGCCCGCGGACCAGCTTCGCCGGGTGCACCGCGGCGCAGTGCGGGGTGTACGTGGCACCGCGTACCCCCTCGGCGTGGCAGCGGGCGGCGGCCTCGGCGGCGTCCAGCAGCACCAGGTCCTCGTCCGCCAGGCCGTACTCCCGGGCCTCGGCCACGGCGGCCCGGGCCCGGCCGAGCTGGACGTCGCTACGGGCCAGCACCACCGTCCCGCCGGGCCGCCAGTCGCAGTCGATCCCCTCGGCGGCGATCACGCGGCCCACCTCGCGGACGGTGTCGTGCATGGCCCGCTGCATGTCCAGGGCCCGGTCCCGGCCGTGTCGCCGGGTCAGCGCGGGCAGCGAGGTGGGGAGCAGCGCCGAGCACCAGCCGCCGTTGCGGCCGGACGCGCCATACCCGGCGATCTCCTTCTCCAGTACGACGATCCGCAACGACGGGTCGGCCACCGCCAGGTAGTACGCCGTCCACAGGCCGGTGTAGCCGGCGCCGACGATCGCCACGTCCGCGTCGGTGTCGCCGGCCAGCCCGGGGCGCGGCGTGAGTGGCTCGTCCACGCTGGACAGCCAGTACGACAGGTCCTGGTAGCGCATCACCACTCCGGTGGGGGAAGGTCGTGACGCAGCCGCGGATCGGGCTGCGGGATGCCGTAGTGTTCCACGACCGGCACCACGCCGGCCCAGACCGGCCGGTCGAGGTCGTCCTCGGGGTCGTCGGGCGGCCCGGCGCTGATCTTCACCGAGCAATCGACCAGCGGCAGGGCGAGTACCAGCGTGGCGGCCAGTTCCTTCGGCGAGGGCGGCCGGATCTGCGCCCAGCGTGCGGGCAGCAGGTGCTCGGAGAGCCGTTCCAGGGCGGCCAGCTTCTCGTCGCCGTGCAGCACGGCGAGGCTCCCGAGGACCATGGCACACCGGTAGTTCATCGAGGACTCGAAGGCGCTGCGGGCCAGCACGAGACCGTCGAGCAGGGTGACGGTCAGGCAGGCCGGGGCGCCGGCGGCGAGGTGGCGGAAGAGGCGGCTGCCGGTGGAGCCGTGCACCAGCACCCGCTCCCCGTCCCGGGCGTACGCGACGGGCAGCGCGTACGGCTGGACGCCGTCGGCGATGGCGAGATGGGCGACCCGGCCGGCGTCGAGGACGGCGTGCAGGGCCGCCCGGTCGTGGACGGCGAGGTCGGGCAGCCGGCGTACCCGGGTCCGGTCGGTGCCGCCGATGTCCGCGACACCGTCGGCGCTGCCGGCCCGGTGGCCACCGTCCTGGCCGGCGGCCGGGGCGACGGGTCGGGGTCGGTCCTCGCCGTCGCGAGTCCCGGCCCCGCCCGAACCTGAGCCGCCGCTCAGAGTCGTGCCCATGCCTCGGTCAGCACGGCACGCAGGATCTGCTCGATCTCGTCGAACTGCTGCTGATCGGCGATCAGCGGCGGGGCGAGCTGCACGACAGGGTCGCCCCGGTCGTCGGCGCGGCAGTAGAGCCCGGACTGGAAGAGCGCGGTGGAGAGGTAACCGCGCAGCAGCCGCTCCGACTCGGCCTCGTCGAAGGTCTCCCGGGTCGTCTTGTCCTTGACCAGCTCGATGCCGTAGAAGTAGCCGTCGCCCCGGACGTCGCCGACGATCGGCAGGTCGTTGAGCTTCTCCAGGGTGGACCGGAACGCCGCCTCGTTGGCCCGGACGTGCCCGACCAGGTCCTCGCGGGCGAAGACCTCCAGGTTGGCCAGGGCCACCGCGCAGGAGACCGGGTGGCCGCCGAACGTCACCCCGTGGGCGAACATGCCGGTCTCGGTGAGGAACGGCTCCATCAGCCGCTCGCTGGCGATCATCGCGCCGAGCGGGGCGTACCCGGAGGTGATGCCCTTGGCGGTGGTGATGATGTCGGGCTGGTAGCCGTACCGGGCGGCGCCGAAGTACTCGCCGAGCCGGCCCCACGAGCAGATCACCTCGTCAGAGACGAGCAGCACGTCGTACGCGTCGCAGATCTCCCGGACCCGCTGGAAGTAGCCGGGCGGCGGCGGGAAGCAGCCGCCGGAGTTCTGCACCGGCTCCAGGAAGACCGCGGCGACGGTGTCCGGCCCCTCCCGCTCGATGGCGCGGCCGATCTCCTCGGCGGCCCAGCGGCCGAACGCCTCCGGGTCGTCGCCGTGCTCCGGGGCCCGGTAGAAGTTGGTGTTCGGCACCTTGATGCCGCCCGGCACCAGCGGCTCGAAGTCGCTCTTGATGCCGGGCAGGCCGGTGATCGACAGCGCGCCCATCGAGGTGCCGTGGTAGGCGATGTAGCGGCTGACCACCTTGTGCTTGTTCGGTTGGCCGGTGTGCTTGAAGTAGGCCCGGGCCAGCTTCCACGCCGCCTCGACGGCCTCCGAGCCGCCGGTGGTGAAGAAGACCCGGTTCAGGTCGCCGGGGGTCAGCGAGGCGACCTTCTCGGCCAGTTCGACGGCCTTCGGGTGGGCGTACGACCACAGCGGGAAGTAGGCCAGCTCGGCGGCCTGCTTGGCGGCCGCCTCGGCGAGTTCGGACCGGCCGTGGCCGGCGTTGACGACGAAGAGCCCGGCGAGTCCGTCCAGGTAGCGGCGGCCCTGCGAGTCCCAGACGTACGCGCCTTCGCCGCGCACGATCGTCGGTACCTCGCCTGCGGAGTAGCTGGCCATCCGGGTGAAGTGCATCCAGAGGTGGTCGGTTGCGTTGGCCATGTCAGCCCCATCGGGTTTCGGGCCGGTCAGGGGTTACACCGGCCGCTCTGCCCACGGTTATGCCACAGCCAGTGCTGATAACGCAAGTCCTTGCCGCCTGAGACAACGGATTCAGCGAACAGAGTTTGCAACCGCAACGGATTCCGCAGAGCCCTCGTCGGGGTGGCTGTGGTGGTTCGGACCCTTGCCCGGCCCTGCCCTGCCCGCCTGGCGGCTGGGCCGTGCGCGAGATGCGGCAAGTCGTGCTGTTGGACGTCGGGGAGACCATAGGTTGCCGCACGCCGTGTTGATCATGGCCGCCTGGCCCGTGGCCAGCCGGCTCCAGTGGCCGTCAGGCCGTGCCCCAGCTGTAGGTCTGCTTGCGCAGCTTGAGGTAGACGAACGCCTCGGTCGCCAGCACGCCGGGGACGGCGCGCAGCTTCTGGAGGATCTCCAGCAGGTGCTCGTCGTTGCGGCAGACCACCTCGGCCAGGAGGTCGAACGAGCCAGCCGTGATCACCACGTAGTCGATCTCCTCCAGATCGGCGAGTCGGTCGGCCACGGCCTCCAGGTCCCCGTCGGTACGCAGGCCGATCATGGCCTGGCGGGGGAAGCCGAGCTGGAGCGGATCGGTCACCGCGACGATCTGCATGACTCCGGCGTCGAGCAGCCGCTGCACCCGCTGCCGGACCGCCGCCTCCGACAGGCCGACCGCCTTGCCGATGGTCGCGTACGGGCGCCGGCCGTCCTCCTGGAGCTGTTCGATGATCTGCTTGGCGACGTCATCGAGCAGTATGTGACTGGCACCTTCACGCACGGTGACGCGGCGCGCACCGTTGCTGTGCTCAATCTGCCGGTTGGCCATCGTGCGCTCCCCATGTCCGAATGCCTCGCGCTGAGCGTAGTGCCCGCCGCAGTCTGGCGTATTTCGTGGTCCATGGCTATTCCCGCAACGGAATCCCTTGTAAGGGAGGTCACCTCATGTCAGGATCAGTCGTCCATCGCCATTGACCCTCCCGTTGGCGCGCCCCCTTGTCGCGCCGCCGACGATGCCCCCCATAGGAGTCGTCACATGCGTAGTCCCCTTCGGCCCCTCACCCGGCGTGGTCTGCTCACCGGCACCCTCGGCTCGGCCGCGCTGCTCGCCACGGCGGGTGCCCTCGGCGGCTGCGGCACCAAGGGCGCTCAGCAGACCAACTGCAAGAGCGATGACCTGTCCGCCACGGAGAAGAAGCTGGCCTTCTCGAATTGGCCGCAATACATCGACCTCGACGAGAAGGACGAGTCGAAGCGGCCCACCATCGACGACTTCATCGCCAGGACCGGCATCCAGGTCACCTACAACGAGGACATCAACGACAACAACGAGTTCTTCGGCAAGGTGCAGAACCAGCTCGCCGCCTGCCAGCCGACCGGGCGAGACCTCATGGTCCTCACCGACTGGATGGCGGCTCGGATGGTCCGCCTCGGCTGGCTCCAGAAGCTGGACAAGTCGAAGCTGCCCAACGTCGAGGCCAACCTCCTGCCCACGCTGCGCAACGTGTCCTTCGACTCGGAACGCCAGTTCTCCGCCCCGTGGCAGTCCGGCCTCTCCTCGCTCGCGTACAACGCCAAGGTGACCAAGGAGATCCGGACGGTCGACGAGCTGCTCAAACGGTCGGACCTCAAGGGCAAGGTGACCGCGCTGTCCGAGATGCGGGACACCATGGGCCTGCTGCTCCAGTCCAACGGCTCCGACCCCTCGAACTTCACCACCGCCCAGTTCGACGACGCGCTGGCCAAGCTGGAGCGGGCCGTCAACTCTGGGCAGATCCGCAAGTTCACCGGCAACGACTACTCGCAGGACCTCAACAAGGGTGACATCGCCGCCTGCATCTGCTGGTCCGGCGACGTGATCCAGCTCGGCTTCAACAACAAGGACATCAAGTTCGTGATGCCCGAGTCCGGCGCGATGCTCTGGTCGGACAACATGCTGGTGCCGAACAAGGCCACCCACAAGGCGAACGCCGAAAAGCTGATCAACTACTACTACGAGCCGGCGGTGGCCGCGAAGATGGCCGCCTACGTCAACTACATGTGCCCGGTGAAGGGCGCGCAGGCCGAGATGGAGAAGATCGATCCGGACCTGGCCAAGAACCCGCTCATCTTCCCCGACGAGGACATGCTGTCGAAGACCAAGGGCTTCATGGCCCTGACCGAGAAACAGGAACGGGAGTACGAGGCCAAGTTCCAGAAGGTCATCGGGGCGTGAGGACGATGGGACACGAGACACCGGCCGGCGATCTGCGTCTGGCCAACCTGACCAAGCGGTTCGGCGTGTTCACCGCGGTGGACGACCTCAGCCTGACCATCCCGCAGGGCTCGTTCTTCGCCCTGCTCGGGGCGTCGGGCTGCGGTAAGACCACCACGCTGCGGATGATCGCTGGGCTGGAGGAGCCGACCAGCGGGCAGGTGCTGCTCGGTGACCGGGACATCGCCGGGCTGCGGCCGTACAAGCGGCCGGTGAACACCGTGTTCCAGAGCTATGCGCTCTTCCCGCACCTCGACATCCACGAGAACGTGGCGTTCGGGCTGCGGCGGCGCGGCATCCGCAAGGTCACCGAGCAGGTCGAGCAGATGCTCGCGCTGGTGCAGCTCGAAGGGTACGGCCGCCGCAAGCCCGCCCAGCTCTCCGGCGGCCAGCAGCAGCGGGTCGCGCTGGCCCGCGCGCTGATCAATCACCCGCAGGTGCTGCTGCTGGACGAGCCGCTCGGTGCGCTCGACCTCAAGCTGCGCCGGCAGATGCAGATCGAGCTGAAGCGGATCCAGACCGAGGTCGGCATCACCTTCGTGCACGTCACCCACGACCAGGAGGAGGCCATGACCATGGCCGACACGGTCGCGGTGATGAACGCCGGCCGGATCGAGCAGCTCGGCGCCCCCGCCGAGCTCTACGAGTACCCGGCGACCGCGTTCGTGGCGAACTTCCTCGGCCAGTCCAACCTGCTCGCCGGCGAGGCCGCCGGGGCCAGCGGGGACGACGTGCTGGTCACCGCGCACGGTACGCGCTTCTCGGTGCCCGCCGCGCGGGCCCGCGTCGAGCGGGGGCCGGGCTTCCTCGGGGTACGCCCCGAGAAGCTGCACCTGGTCGCCCGCCCGGACGAGGTGCCCGCCGGACACCAGCACATCGGCGGCGTGGTGACCGACGCCTCCTACGTCGGGGTGAGCACGCAGTACCTGGTGAAGACGCCGTGGGGCAGCGAGCTGTCCGCCTTTTCGGCCAACAGCGGCCTCGGCGGCCAGGTGCCGGTCGGCGCCACGGTGGTGGCGCACTGGGACCCGCGGCACGCGTTCCTGCTGCCCCGCGAGTCCGGTGAGGACGACCAGACCACTCCGCTGTTCGACCAGCCGGCGGTGGGTGTCGGATCATGAGCGCGTTGGCTCACGTACCGACCTCGTCGGGGCCGGTAGCCCCGCCGGCGGCTCGGCGAGGGCGTTCCCGGCTGCTGCCGTACCTGCTGCTGCTGCCCGGCGCGGCCTGGCTGTTGATCTTCTTCGCCCTGCCGCTGCTCCAGCTGGCCGCGGCCAGCCTGTACGACCCGAGCGGATCCCTCTCCACCGGGTACGCGATGACCTGGGCCGTCGGCAACTACCCGGAGGCGTTGCAGGCGTACTGGCCGCAGTTCGTCCGGTCGTTCGCCTACTCGGCGATCGCGCTGGTGCTGGCCCTGCTGATGGGCTACCCGCTGGCGTACGCGATCGCGCAGAAGGCCGGCCGCTGGAAGAACCTGCTGCTGGTCGCGGTGGTCGCGCCGATGTTCACCAGCTTCCTGGTCCGTACGCTGGCCTGGAAAACCATCCTGTCGGACAACGGCTGGGTGGTCGCGCTGCTGCGCGACGTGCACCTGCTCGGGCCGGACGGCCGGCTGCTGGCCACCCCGGCCGCGGTGGTGCTCGGCCTGACGTACAACTTCCTGCCCTTCCTGGTGCTGCCGCTCTACGCGAACCTGGAGCGGCTCGACCCCCGGCTGCTGGAGGCGGCGAGCGACCTGTACGCGAGCCCGCTGCGGGCGTTCCGGAAGGTCACCCTGCCGCTGTCTATGCCCGGGCTGATCGCCGGCACGCTGCTCTTCTTCATCCCGGCCACCGGTGACTACATCAACGCCCAGCTACTCGGCACCCCGAACCAATACATGATCGGCAACGTCATCGACTCGGCGTTCCTGGTCCGGCTGGACTACCCGCAGGGCGCGGCCCTGTCGTTCCTGCTGATGGCGGCGATCCTCGCGATCGTCTTCGTCTACCTGCGCAAGGCCGGCACGGAGGAGGTCCTCTGATGAGCGCGAGGAGTGCAGCGCAGCGGAGCCCCGCAGTCGCGAATGAAGGTGAGTTCTGATGCGCCGCTGGATCGCCGACCGCTGGGTGATGGGCGTCGCCCTGCTGGTCCTCGGCTACCTGTCGCTGCCGATCCTGGTGGTCGCCGGGCTCTCCTTCAACCGGCCGGCGGGCCGGCTGTCCTACGACTTCAACGAGTTCACCCTGGACAACTGGAAGCAGCCCTGCGCCACCTCTGACATGTGCGACGCGGTGGGCCGAAGCATGCTGATCGGCCTGATCGCCACGGTGGTCGCCACCATCCTCGGCACGCTGATGGCGTTCGCCCTGGTCCGGCACGGCTTCAAGGGCCGGGCCGGGATCAACGGCCTGATCTTCCTGCCGATGGCCACCCCGGAGTTGGTGATGGGCACCTCGCTGCTCGCCCTCTTCGTGGCCGCCGGGGTGCCGCAGGGCTTCTGGACCATCGTCATCGCGCACGTGATGTTCTGCGTGTCGTTCGTGGTGGTGACCGTGAAGGCCCGGCTCGCCGGCATGGACCGGCGGCTGGAAGAGGCCGCCATGGACCTGTACGCCAGCGAGTGGCAGACCTTCCGGCGGATCACCCTGCCCCTGGTGCTGCCCGGCATCGTGGCCGCCGCGCTGCTCTCCTTCTCGCTCAGCTTCGACGACTTCATCATCACGAACTTCAACGCCGGCACCACCGTCACCTTCCCGATGTTCGTCTGGGGCGCCGCCCAGCGGGGCATCCCGCCGCAGGTCAACGTCATCGGCACGGCGATGTTCGTGATCGCGCTGCTGCTGGTGGGGGCCAGTTCGCTGCAGGGCCGGCGGGCCCGACGCGCCGCCCTCGCGGCCACCGCCGCACCCAGGCAGACGGCAAAGAGCGGATCGTGAAACTCCCGCATACCGGCCGGGCGCTGGCGGACGCCGCGCCCGTCCCGTACTGGCTGGACCGACCGGAACGCCCCGACCCGCTGCCGCCGCTGGCCGGTACGCACGACGCCGACCTGCTGGTGGTCGGCGGCGGGTACGCCGGGCTGTGGACCGCCCTGCTCGCCAAGGAGGCCGAGCCGGACCGGGACGTGCTCCTGGTCGAGGCGGGCACCTGCGGCTGGGCGGCGTCGGGGCGCAACGGCGGGTTCTGTGCCGCCTCGCTCACCCACGGCCTGGCCAACGGCGTCGACCGGTTCCCCGGCGAGATCGACGAGCTGGAACGGCTCGGCCGGGAGAACCTGGACGCCATCGCCGACACGGTCGACCGGTACGGCATCGACTGCGACTTCGAGCGGACCGGCGAGCTGGCGGTGGCCGTCGAGCCGTACCAGCTCGCCGGGCTCGCCGAGGACGCCGAACTGGCCCGCCGGTACGGCCACGACGTCCGCCTGCTCGACCGGGACGAGGTACGCGCCGAGGTGGACTCGCCGACGTACCTCGGCGGGATGTGGGACAGGGACCGGGTGGCCATGCTCGACCCGGCGAAGCTCGCCTGGGGGCTGCGCCGCGCCTGCCTCGACCTGGGCGTACGCCTGCACGAGCACACCCGGGTCACCGGACTGCGCTCCGACGGCGACGCGCTGCGCGCGGCGACGGCCGGCGGCCCGGACGGGGCGCCCGGCGCGATCCGGGCCCGGCGGGTGGTGCTCGCCACCAACGCGTTCCCCCCGCTGCTTCGCCGGCTGCGCGCCTGGCTGGTGCCGGTCTACGACTACGCGCTGATGACCGAGCCGTTGCCGGAGGCGCAGCGCAAGGCGATCGGCTGGGCGAACCGGCAGGGGCTGGCCGATGTCGGCAACCAGTTCCACTACTACCGGATCACCGCCGACGGCCGGATTCTCTTCGGCGGCTACGACGCCGTCTACCACTACGGCAACCGGATGGCCCCAGAGCTGGAGCAGCGGGCGGCCACCTTCACCGCCCTGGCTCAGCACTTCTTCACCACGTTTCCCCAGCTGGATGGTCTCCGGTTCAGTCACCGCTGGGGCGGCGTCATCGACACCTGCACCCGCTTCTGCCCGTTCTTCGGCACCGCCTACGAGGGACGGCTGGCGTACGCGGCCGGGTTCACCGGGCTCGGCGTGGGGGCGACCCGGTTCGGTGCCCGGGTGATGCTCGACCTGCTCGGCGGCGAGGAGACCCCGCTGACCCGGCTCGATCTGGTCCGCAGCAAGCCGCTGCCGTTCCCGCCGGAGCCGTTCCGGGCCACCGGCATCAATCTCACCCGCTGGTCGCTGGCCAACGCTGACAAGCGCGAGGGGCGGCGCAACCTGTGGCTCCGTACGCTCGATCGTCTTGGTTTGGGGTTCGATTCCTGATGCGTATCCTGCTCGTCGGCGCGGGCGGCGTCGGCTCCGCCGCCGTCGCCATCGCCGCCCGCCGTTCCTTCTTCGAGACCATGGTGGTCGCCGACCACGACCTCGGTCGCGCCGAGCGGGCGGTCGCCGGCCACGGCGACCGGTTCGTCGCCACCCAGCTTGACGCCTCCTCGGCCGAGGCGGTCACCGCGCTCTGCCGGGAGCACCGGATCACCCACGTCCTCAACGCGGTCGACCCGCGCTTCGTCATGCCGATCTTCGACGGCGCGTTTGCCGCCGGGGCCGACTACCTGGACATGGCGATGTCGCTCTCCCACCCGCACCCGACCGCACCCTACGCCGAGACCGGCGTGAAACTCGGCGACGACCAGTTCGCCGTGGCCTCCGCCTGGGCGGCGGCCGGACGGCTCGCGCTCTGCGGCATCGGCGTCGAGCCGGGCCTGTCCGACGTCTTCGCCCGCTACGCCGCCGACGAGCTGTTCACCGAGATCGACGAGATCGGCGTACGCGACGGCGCCAACCTCACCGTCGACGGCTACGACTTTGCGCCGTCGTTCTCCATCTGGACCACCATCGAGGAGTGCCTGAACCCGCCGGTGATCTGGGAGGCCGAGCGGGGCTGGTACACCACCCCGCCGTTCTCCGAGCCGGAGATCTTCGAGTTCCCCGAGGGGATCGGCCCGGTCGAGTGCGTCAACGTGGAGCACGAGGAGGTGCTGCTCATCCCGCGCTGGGTCAAGGCCAGGCGGGTCACCTTCAAGTACGGCCTCGGCGACGAGTTCATCGAGGTGCTGAAAACCCTGTACAAGCTGGGCCTCGACGCTGTTTCCCCGGTGCGGGTGCGCGGCGTGGAGGTCTCCCCGCGCGACGTCGTGGCCGCCTGCCTGCCCGACCCGGCCACCCTCGGTGACCGGATGCGCGGCAAGACCTGCGCCGGCACGTACGTGACCGGCACCGGGGTCGACGGCCGGCCGCGGCAGGTCTACATCTACCACGTGGTCGACAACGAGTGGTCGATGCGGGAGTACGGCCACCAGGCGGTGGTCTGGCAGACCGCGGTCAACCCGATCGTCGCGCTGGAGTTGCTGGCCACCGGCGCCTGGTCCGGCACCGGCGTGATCGGCCCGGAGGCGCTGCCCCCGAGGCCCTTCCTCGACCTGCTGACCGGCTACGGCTCACCATGGGGAATGGAGGAGCGTTGACCCGCTACGGCCCGATGTTCGGCCCCGACGTGACGTTCCTCGGGGTGCCCCCGTGCACCCTCGAGGAGCCGGCCACCTACACGGACGCGGACGTGGTGATCGTCGGTGCGCCCTTCGACGGCGGCACCTCGCACCGGCCGGGCACCCGGTTCGGCCCGTCCGCCATCCGCCAGGCCTGCTACCTGCCGCACGACGGCTCCCGCCCGTCGCTGGCGCTGCGCGTGGACGGCCTGCAGGACCTTCGGGTCTACGACGCGGGCGACGTGGAGATGTTCTCCGGCGACATCGAGCGGTCGCTGGCTGCCCTGGAGACCGCCGTGCACACGGTGGCCGCCGCCGGGGCGATCCCGATCGTGCTCGGCGGGGACCACTCCATCGCGCTGCCCGACGCCACCGGGGTGGCTCGCCACCACGGGCTCGGCCGGGTGTCGCTGGTGCACTTCGACGCGCACGCCGACACCGGGGACATCGAGTTCGGCTCGCTGCACGGCCACGGCCAGCCGATGCGCCGCCTCATCGAGTCCGGTGCGGTACGCGGCGACCGCTTCCTGCAGATCGGCCTGCGCGGCTACTGGCCGGGCCCGGAGACGTTGGCGTGGATGGCCGAGCAGCGGATGCGGTCGTACGAGATGACCGAGGTGGTGGCCCGCGGTCTGGATTCCTGTCTCTCGGAGGCGTTCGGGATCGCGGTGGACGAGTGCGAGGGGGTGTTCCTCTCCGTCGACGTGGACGTGGTGGACCCCGGCATGGCCCCCGGCACCGGCACCCCGGAGCCCGGCGGGCTCACCTCCCGGCAGCTGCTCGACGCCGTCCGCCGCTGCTGCTACGAGCTGCCCGTGGTCGGGGTCGACGTGGTCGAGGTCGCCCCGCCGTACGACCACGCCGACATCACCGCGTACCTGGGCAACCGGGTGGTGCTGGAGGCCCTGTCGGCGATCGCCCGCCGCCGCCGCGACGCCGCCGGCGGCCCGCCCTGGAACCCCCACCAACCCCTCCTCGACGCCCGCTGATCCATTTCCGTGGAGTTTAGTTCGAGCTATAGTTGACCAATGGGTGCTGCCGGGGGCGTCGGTCGGTCCGGGTCACCGGTGAGGTTCGCCAATGGCTTCGGGACCTGCGGCGCACCGACCCGGCGTCGTACGAGAGTGTCCGCGTCGCCGTGGACAAGGTGGCGGAGGTCGGGCCGGGACTGGGCCGCCCTCCATTGCGCGGCAGCAGCATCAGCAACCTGAAGGAGCTGAGGCCGCGGTCGTCGATCCGTGTCTTGTTCGTCTTCGATCCCTGGTCGCAGGCCGTGCTCCTCGTCGCGGGCAACAAGGCGGGGAACTGGACCCGTTGGTATCAGCAGAACATCCCGGTGGCGGAGGTTGCGTACAAGGTTTGGCTCGACAATGAGCGCGAGCGAAGTGGGGAGTCATGACAGAGTTTTACGACTGGGACGAGGTCCGCGCCGAGCTTGGCGGTGACGAATCGGCCTACGCGGAGGAGCGAGCTCGCACCGAGGCGTGGGTGAGTGCCTTCCACCTCGCCGAAGAGCGGAAGCGGCTGGGGCTCACCCAGCGGCAGGTCGCCGACCTCATGGGTGTGACGCCCGGCCGGGTGAGCCAGATCGAGAACGGCGACCTCGACGTCAACGAGGTGGCCACCTTGAGCCGGTACGCGCACGCCCTCGGGGCCAGGCTACGGATCATCTTTGACTATGGAGACGATCTTCGTCAGATCGCATGAGTCGCACCGGTGGATCTCGCCGAGCGGGACGCGCGGAAGGTGGTCCGCCGGAATCTGGTGAAACTGCTCGGGCTGAGCGGCGGCGGTGGAACACCATGGGTGCCCTGGGGAGGGACTGCACCCATGGTGTGCCACGAACACGGGCTGACCATCGGTCAGCCGAACGCCGCCTCCAGGATGTCCAGGCCGCGGGCCAGTTCGTCGTCGGAGATGACTAGCGGGGGCAGGAAGCGCAGCACGTTGCCGTACGTGCCGCAGGTGAGGGTGAGCAGGCCGGCGGCGTGGCAGGCCGCCGAGATCGCCGCCGTGGTGGCCGGGTCCGGGGTGAGGGTGCCGGGCTGCACGATCTCCACGGCGAGCATGGCACCGCGACCGCGTACCTCGGCGACGCGCGGGTCGCGGGCGGCGATCGCGCGCAGCCGGTCGACCATGGTCGCCCCGATCCGCCGGGCGGCGGCGGCCAGGTCCAGCTCGTGCATGGTCTCGATGGCCGCGAGGGCGGCGGCGCAGGCGATCGGGTTGCCGCCGTACGTGCCGCCGAGGCCACCCACGTGTACGGCGTCCATCAGCTCCGCCCGCCCGGTCACCGCGGCCAGCGGAAGCCCGCCGGCGATGCCCTTGGCCAGGGTGACCAGGTCCGGCTCGACGCCCTCGTGCTGGCAGGCGAACCAGTCCCCGGTCCGGCAGAAGCCGGTCTGGATCTCGTCGGCGACGAAGACCACCCCGGTGGATGTCGCCCACTCGCGCAGCGCCGGCAGGAAGCCTTCCGCGGGTACGACGAAACCGCCCTCGCCCTGGATCGGCTCGATCAGCAGCGCGGCCACGTTCTCCGCGCCGACCTGCTTCTCCACCATCTCGATCGCCCGGGCGGCGGCGGTCGCCCCGTCCAGCCCGCCGTCGCGCAGCGGGTACGACATCGGCACCCGGTAGACCTCGCCGGCGAACGGCCCGAACCGGTGCTTGTACGGCATGTTCTTCGCGGTCAGCGCCATGGTCAGGTTGGTCCGGCCGTGGTACGCGTGGTCGAAGACCACCACGGCCGGCCGCCCGGTGGCGTGCCGGGCGATCTTGACGGCGTTCTCCACCGCCTCGGCGCCCGAGTTGAACAGCGCCGTGCGCTTCTCGAAGCTGCCCGGGGTCAGCGCGTTGAGCTGCTCGCAGACCGTCACGTACGACTCGTACGGGGCGACCATGAAGCAGGTGTGGGTGAAGCGTTCGACCTGTGCCCGGACCGCCTCGACCACCTTCGGGGCGGAGTTGCCGACGTTGGTGACCGCGATGCCGGCGGCGAAGTCGATCCACTCCCGTCCGTCGACGTCGGTGATGGTGCCGCCGCCGGCCCGGTCCACGTACGCCGGGATGACGCTGCCGACGCCGCGGGCGACCGCCGCGCTGCGCCGCTTGTGCAGCTCGTCGGAAGAAGTCATGGTTGTCAGCCCTCGATGTTGTGCATGACGTGCTTGATCCGGGTGTAGTCCTCCAGGCTGTAGACCGAGAGGTCCTTGCCGTGGCCCGAGTGCTTGAAGCCGCCGTGCGGCATCTCGGAGATGAACGGGATGTGGGTGTTCACCCAGACGCAGCCGAAGTCGAGCCGACGGGTCATCCGCATCGCCCGGCCGTGGTCCCTGGTCCAGACCGAGGCGGACAGGCCGTAGTCCACGCCGTTGGCCCAGCGCACCGCCTCGTCCTCGTCGGAGAAGCGCTGCACGGTGATGACCGGACCGAACACCTCCTGCTGGATGACCTCGTCCTGCTGGCGCACTCCGCTGACCACGGTGGGGGCGTAGAAATAGCCGCGCTCGCCGAGCTGGGAGCCGCCCGTCTCGATGTTCGCGTGATCCGGCAGCCGGTCCACGAAGCCGCGTACCCGGGCAAGCTGGTTGGCGTTGTTCAGCGGGCCGTAGAGCACGTCCTCGTCGTCCGGTGCGCCGGTCTTCGTGTTGCGGGCCTGCTCGGCGAGGGCCGCGACGAAGTCGTCGTGGACGCCGGGGCCGGCGAGCACCCGGGTGGCGGCGGTGCAGTCCTGGCCCGCGTTGAAGTAGCCGCCCACCGCGATCGCCTCGGCCGCCGCCGCGATGTCCGCGTCGTCGAAGATGACCACCGGGGCCTTGCCGCCCAACTCCAGGTGGGTCCGCTTCAGGTCCGGGGCCGCCGCCGCGGCGACCTCCATGCCGGCCCGGGTCGAGCCGGTGATCGACACCAGCTGCGGGGTGGGGTGGGAGACGAGGGCACGGCCGGTGTCCCGGTCGCCGCAGACGACGTTGAAGACGCCCGGCGGGAAGAACTCGGACGCGATCTCGGCCAGCAGCAGCGTCGACACCGGCGTGGTGTCCGACGGCTTGAGCACCACCGCGTTGCCGGCCGCGAGGGCCGGGGCGATCTTCCAGACCGCCATCATGAGCGGGTAGTTCCACGGGGTGACCTGGGCGCACACGCCGACCGGCTCGCGCCGCACGTACGAGGTGTGGCCCGCCATGTACTCGCCGGCCGAACGGCCCTCCAGGAGGCGGGCGGCGCCGGCGAAGAAGCGGAACTCGTCCACGGCCGGCGGCAGTTCCTCGTCTGCGGTGAGCTGGCGGGGCTTGCCGGTGTTGCGCACCTCGGCGTCCACCAGATCGGCCGCCCGGGCCTCCACGGCGTCGGCGAACTTGAGCAGGGCCTTCTGCCGCTCGGCCGGGGTGGCGTCCCGCCACGTCTCGAACGCCGTGGCGGCGGCCTTCATCGCGGCGTCCACGTCCGCGGCTCCGGAGACCGGAGCCTGGGCGAAGACCTCGCCGGTGCACGGGTCGATCAGGTCGGCGTAGCCGCCGTCCACCGGGTCGACGTACTCGCCGTTGACGAAGTTGCGCAGCTGCTGCTGATCACTCATCAGAAGTCTCCGAGGGATGGCCGGGGGGAAGGTCTGCGGAGGTTATCGCAATCTGACTGCCATCTTGGCCACTGAATCCGTAACAGACAAGGGCTGAGGCAACTGTTTCCGCGAGGGCTTGCGTGGTCTACGCTGCCGGTCGTGGAGCCGAGAGCCTTCTTTGTCGCCGGCCGCCCCGTTCACGGCGAGGGCGAGCTGACCGTCACCCACCCGTACGACGGCCGGACTGTGGGGCGTACCACGCTCGCCACGGCCGACCAGGTTGAAGCCGCTGTCGCGGCAGCCGCCGGTGTGGCCGCGACGGCCGCGGCCCTGCCCGCGCACGTCCGCGCGGCGGCCCTGGACCACGTCTCCCGGCGGCTCGCCGAACGCGCCGACGAGGTCGCGGCCCTGATCACCGCCGAGAACGGCAAGCCGGTCAAGTGGGCGAAGGCCGAGGTGGGCCGGGCGGTCTCCACGTTCCGGTGGGGGGCCGAGGAGGCCCGGCGCTTCTCGGGCGAGCTGCAGCGGCTGGACACCGACCCGGCGGCGACCGGGCGGATCGCGCTGGTCCGGCGGGTGCCGAAGGGGCCGGTGCTGGGGATCGCACCGTTCAACTTCCCGCTCAACCTGGTCGCGCACAAGGTCGCCCCGGCCATCGCCGTCGGTGCGCCGATCATCGTCAAGCCGGCCCCGGCCACCCCGCTGTCCGCGCTGCTGCTCGGCGAGATCCTCGCCGAGACCGAGCTGCCCGAGGGGATGTTCTCGGTGCTGCCGCTGCCCAACGAGCGCGCCGCCGAACTGGTCGCCGACCCCCGGCTGCCGGTGGTGTCGTTCACCGGCTCCGGGCCGGTCGGCGCGGCCATCCGCCGGGCCGCGCCGGAGAAGCACGTCACCCTGGAACTGGGTGGCAACGCGGCGGCGGTGATCTGCGAAGACTGGTCGTCGGACGAGGACCTCACCTTCGCGGCGCACCGGATCGCCACCTTCTCCAACTACCAGGCCGGGCAGTCGTGCATCGCCGTGCAGCGGGTGTACGTGCACGAATGGCTCTACGACGGCTTCCTGCCCCGGCTCGTCGCCGCCGTGGAGGAACTGCGGACCGGGGACCCGACCTCGGAGCTGACCGACGTCGGCCCGCTGGTCTCCGTCGAAGCGGCCGAGCGGGTCGAGGCGTGGGTCGACGAGGCGGTCGCCGCCGGGGCCACCATCGAGGTCGGCGGACGCCGGGAGGGCGCCACCTACCCGCCGACCGTGCTGTCCGGGGTGCCGTCGTCCGCGAAGGTCTGCCAGGAGGAGGTTTTCGGGCCGGTGCTGGTGGTCGCCCGCGTCGAGAGCGACCAGGCCGCGTTCGCCACGGTCAACGACTCCGCGTACGGGTTGCAGGCGGGCGTCTTCACGCACAACCTGCAGACCGCCTTCCTCGCGTCCCGGACCCTCGAGGTCGGTGGGGTGATCGTCGGGGACGTGCCGTCGTACCGGGCCGACCAGATGCCGTACGGCGGGGTGAAGGGCTCCGGCGTCGGGCGGGAAGGACTGCGCAGCGCGATGGAGGACTACACCGAGCCGCGCGTCATGGTGCTGACCGGGCTGGCGCTGTAGCGTCCCGGCCCGCCGGGTCACCAGGTGCCTTCGTCGCGTACCCGGGCGGGAGCGCGGCCGAGCAGGAGGGTGGTCAGGGCGGCGTCGATGTCCGGACCGAGGAACCACTCGCCGGCCTGATCGAGTGCGAAGATCCGCCCGTACTCGTCCACGGCGATGATGCTCTCTTGACGCTCCGTCCCGAGCGGAAAGAGCCGTACGCCGAGCACCGCAGCGAAGTCCGCGAGCGTGTCGGCATTATGGGCGGTGTCCCAGGGGCGAATCTCTACTCGAGAAATCCATACCTCTTCGCCAGGGCCCTGTCGGCGGCTCTCCAAACCTGGAAAGGAGGTAAGGGTCGAAATGGCTGCGGGAAAAACCTCATGGGCGTGCCGCCGGCCGGTGACTGCGGTGACGTCTCGGACGGACGCTTCGGCCAACACTTCGTCACCGAAGTGAGGGCGCCAGCCGGCTTCCACCAGCGCATTCGCAACCTCGGTTGGAAATCGCCCCGGCTCTGGGTCGACCTGGGGTCGGGACCGCCACTCCTGGGCATATGCCTGGTCAGACCAAGGAAGCGCGTTCAACCGCACCAGGAAATTGATGCATGAGTCGCAGGGTATTTGGGCTCGCCCACCAGCGGAATCACCCGCCTCGCGGATTCGGAAGAACTCGATCCGACTGCTGCCCAGGGTCTGCCTCGCCTCTTCCATGCTCAACGGGCCAAGGCCCTCGGCTACCCGCCGGTGGTCTCGCTCGTGCAGCACGTCCGAGACAACAATCATCTCGGCGTGCCGCTCACCGCCCCGGACCAGGTGCCCGGAAGGTAGCCCGTCCAAGTAGGACTGGACCAGCGGATGATGGTGCAGCTCGACGTCACCCTTCACCCCGTGGGCCACATGGACGCGGCCGTCGAGGGTGAGATGCGCCGCAGCCCCGGGCGTGGGCAGTCGGGTGATCTCGCGAAGCACTTGGCTGGCGGGGTCGACGGTGCGAGGTGCGCGCGGCTCCGGCGGCCGGCGCTGCCGGTACAGCTGCGCGATGGCGGCGAGCGGCAGCCGGGGCCAGGTCGACACCTCACCGGTCTCCTTGTCGACCACAGTGGTCGGCAGGGAGCCCGGGAGGGCGCGCGCCTCGGGGGAGACCGTGGACGTGATCAGGTAGCCCAGGTCGAATTCCTCGATCAGCGGCGTGCACGGGTGTCCCAGGCGCTCGGCGTCCCGGCGCGCCCAGACGGCGGCGAGTTGCTCGGCCTGCTGTCGCTCGATCACAGCGTGAAGCTACCCGACCCCACAGACTCCGTGGCGCCCGGTATGGTCGGCCCTACCGACGGTGACGGGGAGGAGCGACGGTGGTCGAAAGCGCGGATCGGGATGCCAACCGTGCGCTGCGCGCGCGCTTCGACGAGGTGTACGGCCAGTACCAGCGACTCCGGTCCGGATTGGACGAACTCCAGGGTAAGCTCGCCGAGCTGCGGGTGACCGAACGCTCCGATGACGGCCAGGTGACCGTCGTGGCCGGGGCCCGGGGCGAGCTGATCAGCGTGGAGGTCGCACCATCGATCTTCCACGACCGGGACGCCAAGGCCTTGAGCAGGAAGATCACCACGACCGTCCTGCGGGCCTCCGCCGCCGCGGTCGCCGCGACCCAGGAGCTGGTGGCCGGCTACCTTCCGCCCGGCTCGCCGTCGGTGGAGTTCCTGCGTACGAATGACTTCGGCACCCTGCTCGGCCGGGCGGACGCCGTTCTCTCTCGCGGCGGCGAGTGACCACAATGGTCGAGGTCTGGCTGGACCCGGACCGGGCCCGCCGTGGCGGCGACGACCTGACCCTGGCAGGGGAGGCGGTCAGCGCCTCCCGGCGGGAGGCCGGCGGTGCGATCGCGGCGGCGAGCGGCCAGCGGCCGTGGGGCCGGGACGACATCGGCGCCGCATTCGACAAGCAGTACCGCGGCTACGAAGAGACGCTGCTGCGTGCCTGGGAGGTACTGGGTCGATCCCTCGAAGGGCTGGGCTCCGATGTGGTCCGGTCTGTGGCCGCGACCGTGGAGGCCGACGAGATCAACGGTCGCCAGCTCGGCGAGATCCCGCACCAGCATCACACCTCACACCGGCACTGGCGCTGACCTCCGGAGGTTCCGCGGCGTGAGCATGCTGCCCAGCCCGATCCCGCACCCGCTCGACTACTGCCCCTGGGACGTGCCCGGCTGGATCTACGAGGCGCTCGACTGGGTCGTCGGCGTGGAGTGGCCGGACGGGAACGAGCGCGCCGTCTGGGACCTCGCCGACCAGTGGTACGGCGTCGCCGGCGTCCTCGCCGGCCCAGGTGCCGACGCGGCCGCCGCCGCCGGTGAGGTGCGCAGCGGCTACGGCGGGGTCGGCCTGGTGGCCGAGGCGTTCGACACCGCCTGGCACAAGGTGGCCGAGGGCGCGGACGCCACGCTGCCCGTCCTGCTCGCGCTCACCGGCGAGTTGGGCAAGCTGGTCGACTCCTGCGGCTGCGACGTCGAGGGAGCCAAGCTGGAGGCCTGGATCGAGCTGGGCATCCTGGTCATCGAGCTGCTCTCGTTGGCGGTGGCGACCGCGCTCACCGCCGGCGCCGCCTCACCGGCCGCCGGGGCGGCCATCGCCGCCAGCCGGATGGCAGTGCAGCAGATCTTCAAGCGGCTCGTGGCGCAGCTGGCCCGCAAGGCCCTGAAGGACGGGGCTGAAGGAGGCCGGCGAGCGGGCCGCGAAGGAGCTCGGCAAGAGCGGCGTACGAACGCTCGGCCGACGTGCCGCGCTCGGCGGTCTCGTCGAGGCCGGGCAGGAGGCGGGCACCAGCCTGGCGACCCAGGCGTACCAGAACTCCACCGGACGCCGGGACGGCCTGGACCTGACCGACGTGGGCATGTCGGGGCTCGGTGGCTTGGCGGGTGGCGCGGTGGCGCCGCTCGCTGGGCTGGGGCGGCACGCGGACGGGCGTCTCACGCAGATCGGGGAGCACCTCGGGCGGCAGATGGTCGGCGAGACCCTGGCCGAGGGCGCCGCAGGGCTGGCCACCGGGCAGAACGTCTCGCTGGAGGACCTGACTCGGGCTGCGGTTTCCGGCATCAGTGGCTCCGCCACCGGTCAGGCCGACGCCGCCCTGCACCACCGGCTCGACGGAAAGCTGACCGGCCTGCCGTCGGAGCCGGTGGACCTGGCCCTTCCGCCGCCCGGGACCGCCGATACGAGTGGGTTCATCCCGGCCCAGCGGTCGCCCGACCCGCTCGGCCCGGCGACCACCTCGCCCATCGGGGCTGCCGCGTCCGTGGCTGATGTCGGCACCGTCCACCACCATGCGGCGGTGGCTGGCGATGCCGCAGTGGCTGGATCCCGGCGGCTGGATGACGAGGTTTCGGCGGCAGCACAGCTTTCCTCGGCCGTGCGCGTGGAGCAGCTGGCCGACACGGCCGCGTCATCGGTGCATCCGGTAGCCGAGCCCGATGCCCATCGGCCGCATCCCGAGGTTTCGGCCAGCCCCACGCTCTCTTCGGTCGCCGTCGCGTCGCCGGTCGCGGCCAATCATCTGGTCGCCGCCGATCCGAGGCTCGGTCCGGGCACGGGGGTCGATACTGGCACGCCGAGCCAGGTGGCTCCTGCGCAGGCGAGCACGGCCCCGACGATGGCGAGCGGGTCCCCGGCAGTATCGCCGTTTTCGAACGCTCCGTCGCCGGTGCCCAATGTGCCGTCACCGGTTCCCACTGAACGGTCCTCCGCCGGGACCGTGGCCCCGCAGCCTGGGCCGCCGAACCCGCCACTGGCCAGCCGGCCCACAGCAGATCCGATAGTCGGGCCGGTGGTCACCGGCCCGGACACCCGGCCGGCACCGAACCCCCGTTTCCCACTGCTCGAGGCGTTGGCCCCGGCACCGCGCCGGCCCGCCGACGGTCCGCCGCCAGCCCTACCGGGTCCCTTCGATCCGCTTCCGCCCCGCCGGCGGACACCAGAGGAACTGGCGGCGTGGCGAGCCGCGGAACGGGAAGCTCTCGACCGACGCCGCTACCAGAGTTACCTCCGGGATCAGCGAGAGTGGTACGAGGAGAACCGCCGGCATCAAAAGGCAGAATGGCTCCGATACAAGGCCGACCGCTTCCACCGCTGGGCTGACGAATACGGCGAGCGGGCGCGGCAACTGCATCGAACCGGCGTCGAGCTGCTCGCGCAGCGGTGGCAGAAGGCCGCTTACGAGGCCAGCATCGAGGCCAACGAGTTGCGCGAGGAAGCGCAGCAGGTCCTGGGCGGGTCGCTGGTGCCGGCCGAGGTGATGATCGAGGACGACGCCGACTTCTACCGGGTCAACGACGACGTTGCCGACCTCGCGCCGGGCGCGGTGGAGACGGCGGACCGCTCCGCACTCACCGGTGACGGTCACCCGCCGCCGATCGACCGCTCCCGTCGGTACGGCATGCGGGGTGGGTTGCGTCCGCCGCTCGCGCTGCACCAGACCGACCTGGAGCGGCAGATGCCCCGCAACCCGGACGGCACCGTGATGCGTACGGCCGACCCCCGGTACGGCGGCTGGTTCCGGCTCGCCAACGACGGCGGTCCGGAGGCGGACGCCACCAGAGGAATCAACTGTCTCGACTGCACCCTGTCGCTGTACGAGACCTGGATGCACGGCCGGCCGCGGGTCTCCGCGCCGCGTACCTTCGACGGCTACCTCCACGGGGACGTCCGCAGTCCGGTCGACGGCGAGGAGGACGGGCCGCGCCGGGTCGAGGAGGTCACCGGCGGACGGTTCCAGAAGCTGTGCGCCGACGCCGCTCCCGCAACGGACCTCGGGATGCGGCAGATGGTCGAACGCGGCTACCGGGACCTGCATGGGCAACTGCTGGCGGGTGGCCACGGCAGCTACGCCTTTCTCATCAGCAGTTGGCAGGGCGGCGGATCGCACGCCTGGGTGGCGCTGAACCAGAACGGCACGGTGCTCTACCTCGACCCGCAGTCAGGCTTCGTCTCGGACCGTCCGCTCTACCCACACAGCGGCATCCGGCTGAAGACCAACCCGGTCGGGATCGACGCCCTGGTGCTGGGGCCGGACGGGCGACCGATGCCGCTCTCCGGCCGGCCGCCCGGTGACTTCAACGTCCTGTCCGAGCCGCTGGAACGACCCGGCCCGCCGCGGCCGCCTGCCCCGCCGCCGCCTGCCCCGTCACCGCCGCGCGACGGCGCGGACGATGTGCCGGACTTCAACCACGTCCACCTGCTGGGGGAGTCGACGACGTTCCATCGGGCGGATGGCACTTCGTTCCCCGGCAGCGCGCCGGCTCCTGACGCGGACGACGTACGGCGGTCGCACCTCGACGCCCACGCCGAACGGATCTCGGCCGGCTTGTTCGTCCGGGACGCGATCGCCGCGAGCACGAGTCTGGAAGGGGTCTTCGCCGCCGGGGTGACCCCGGTCGAACTGGCGCAGCACCTCGACGCGCCGGCCCTACGGCGCCTGATGCCCGGACTGAACGAGTCGGCAGCCGGCGACGTGACGCGGCTGCTCGCGGACCCGCGGGTCCAGCACATGCTCGACCAGACCTGGGAGGCGCCGCCGCGCGGCGAACCTCTGCTGGCCGAAACGTTGGTGCACCAGCTCACGCAGCGCCCCGACCTGGCCCGGATGATCCTGGCTACCCCGGAACTGGCCAACTCGCTGACCGCGCGACCGTTGACGCTGCACCACCTGGCCAGCCACCAAGAGGCGATCGACGTACTCGGCGACGTCCTGGAAGACCTCGCCGAGCACGGGCCCGAGGCGATGATTGAGGAAGAGAGGCCGACTCCACGCTCGACGCCGCTGACGAAGGACCAGCACCAGATCAGTGCTGCAGTGGCGGCCCGACAACAGTCGAACGTGCAACTGGGCTTTGACGACTCCCGGCGCGATGACGAGAGCTACCGGCTCGCCTACGTTGATCAGCTATATGCCGACGCGGCAGTGGCGCAGCGGGAACTTAACGGCGTCGCCCTCGGCGTCGCAGGAAATCACGGGCGGCCAGAGTGGCGGACTGAGCCTAAGGGCCGAGATCGGGTGCTGGACAAGCTTGTCGAGTACGAGAACGATGCCTCCAGGCTGAAGGACCTGGCCGGTGCCAAGGTGCAGTTCGCCAAGCTCGGTGACGTATATCGAGCCTTAGGGCAGCTTGCCGTCGGCCCGCAGGTGGTCATACTCAAGATCAAGGACCGGTTCCTCTCACCGCAGCTCAGCGGCTATCGAGACGTGCTACTGAATCTGCGCATGTCGAACGGGCATGTGGCCGAACTTCGGCTGCACCTTGGCTCGCTCGACGGCGTCGCGGAATGGGAGCATGCCCTGTACGAGGTCCGCCGTGATCTCGACGCGCTGTCCGAGTCCGACGGCCGATCCCTGACAAGTGCCGAGCGAGCGATTCGGGATGGACTGCTACGACGGGCACAGGACATCTACTGGCAGGCGCTGAACGAAGCGCTCGGAGAGGTGGCACCACGATGAGCCAAATAAGTGGCCTAGTGCTTCCCAGTTTTTACAGCTACTACGAGTCGCCAGTGAAGCTGGTGGCAACGGCAGACGGCGGGGTTGCCGGGTGGCGACTATCCCGTGACACCGGTGGCTGGCGGCCAGCCAACAACCTGATCGACAAGGTCATCTTTGTGGGCGGCGACGAGATCGATGAAATCACGCGTGAAGAGTTCATCCAACGGACCGAGCATGATCGGGGTCGATATCTGCGGGGTGAGGGGCCAGTCTTCGCGCTTTACGAAACGGTGAGGGCGATCGAGGAAACCCTGGGCCAAGAGCGACGCTATCCGACGCCGCACGAGCAGGCGCTGATCAAGGGCATCCGGCGGAGGACCTTCGTGATGTTCGAGGAGCAGTTGCAGCGGGCCGGAGACCCCGGTGCCGACCCGAGCATCGCGACCTCCTGACGTCGTGACGGCGAAAAGGCGTTGCGAGCGGCGAGGCGACGGGCGAGGGTCCGGGCATGGCTGACGCGCGTACCAGCCCCGAGACCGGCCAGTCCGCACCTCAGTTCGCCTGGTCGAACATGTTCGTCAAGCCGGAGGACGATCCGCGCTCCGACGGCGGCTTCGACGACGAGCGGTCGACGCTTCTGGGCTATCTCCGGACCAGCGTCTCACCCTCGAACTCAAGTGCGCGGACCTCGATGCCTTCGACGGCGTGGTCGCGGATCCGGCGGTGGTGGCGCAGGCATGGGCCGCCTGGCGGGCGGAGATCGCCTTCGCCGACGAGCTGGTGGCCGCGACGCCGGAGCTGGGCCCCCGGGCCCGGATGTCGGACGGGGAGGAGATCAGCCTCCGCGAGCTGCTGGTGCACATGATCGAGGAGTACGCCCGCACAACGGCCACGCTGACCTGCTGCGTGAGCGGATCGACGGCCGGGTGGGCCAGTAGCGCCGGCAACGGCGACCGGACTGACGACCGGAGGAACGGCCGGAGGTATGACGACCGGAGGAATGCCGTACGTGCCGCCGGCTGACGTCGCGGAGGCGCTGCGCGTACAGGAGGAGTTGCGATCGCGGGTGGACCTGGTCGGGCCCGGTCCGACCGCGCCTACGACGGTGGCCGGCCTCGACGTCGCGTACGCGGAGAGCGGTGACCGCCTCGCGGCGGCCGTCACGGTGCTGGACGTCGCCACCCTGGCGGTGGTCGACGAGGCGGTCAGCGCGGGCCGGCCCGCCTTCGGGTACGTGCCGGGGCTGTTCGCGTTCCGCGAGATGCCCGCGCTGCTGGCCGCCCTGGACCGGCTGACCGTGCGCCCCGAGCTGTTGGTCTGCGACGGGCACGGGTTGGCGCACCCGCGCCGGTTCGGGCTGGCCTGCCATCTCGGCCTGGTCACCGGGCTGCCGACGATCGGAGTGGGGAAGACGCCACTGGTCGGCGAGTGGGCGGAGCCGGGACCGCGGCGGGGTGCCTGGACCCCGCTGTGCGACGGCGGTGAGGTGGTCGGCCGGGTGCTGCGTACCCAGGACGGGGTGAAGCCGGTGTTCGTCAGCGTCGGCCACCGGATGAGCCTCGCCAACGCCACCGATCGGGTGCTGGAGCTGACGCCCCGGTACCGGCTGCCGGAGACCACCCGGACGGCCGACCGGCTGTGCCGGCAGGCGCTGTCCGCCGCATCGGCCTGACCGCCGATCTGGAGTGTCGCGGCGCACATGCCGAGCGCTCGATGGGCGGGGACCGCTCAGGACCGGTAGTAGCCTGACGCGGCGGACCCCATCGGGGTGGAAACGGTGAGGTGGAGATGTCGATGAGGCGGCACGCGGCGCGGCTGGCCACGGCCGGCGTGATGCTGGGCGCCCTGTTGGCCGTGGGGGCATCCCCGGCGCTGGCCGAGGGCGACCGGGTGAACGTTCGTTCGGCCCGCAGCTTCACGGCCGGCGGGTCACCGGAAACGGTCGCGATCGAGGTGCGCAGGCGCACCGACGGGTGCGTGCAGCTGCGCACCGGCCTGGGGCTGCGGCTCGACGGCGTCCGGGCCGACCAGGTTCAGGTGGCGGTCAACGCCGGCGAGCGGTGGCTGCCCGTCGGGGTCTCCGGCGGCGACGGCGGGGTCGTCACGGCCGCCACCTCGCCGGACAAGCCGGCCCTCTGCAGGGGCAAGGGGATGACGATTCGCTACCGGGTCGCCTTCCTGGCCGGCGCGCCGGGTGGCCGGCTGACCGTGATCGGCGTCGCGAGCACCGCCGCCGGTCGGCTCCTCGGCCAGGCCGATACCTCCGCCCGGGTGGTGGGCGGGGCGAGGGCGGCGAGCCCGACGCCGACCCGGAAGCCGTCGCCGACCCCGAGTGTCGTCACCCCGTCGTCGAGCGACGACGATCCGCCGCCCACCGCGGCGGCCGCAGTCGACCCGGCCGTCGGGTCCCTTGCCGCCGCCGACTCGTCCTCCGGAGGTTCCCCCATCATGTGGTTCGGTATCGGCCTGGTGCTCGTCGGCGCCGCCCTGATCGTGCTGCTGGTCCGGCGCAACCGCGCGGACCAGGTCGACGAGTCCGCGGCTGCCTACCCGCAGGTTCCGCTGCCCCGCAGTGCGGGCGGCACCACCTACCGCTCCGGGGTCCCGGTCGGACAGGTGTACGGGCAGAGGCCGCCGACCTCGACCGTCTACGGCGGGGCCGCGTCGCCCCGCCCGACCGGCAACGTGTACGGCTCGCCCGCGGCCGACCGATCGGCCGGTGCGCCGCCGGTGGCTCCGGCCAGCGCGCCGCCAGTGGCCCCGGCGGGTGCGCCGCCAGCGCCGCCGGCAGGTGAGCGAGCTGCCGTTGATCTGCGATTCACCGGTCAGCACGCCCAGCTGCCAGTGCCCACGGCCGGTGAGCCGCCAGTGGCTCCGGCCAGTCACCCGCCGGTGGCCCCGGCGGGTGAGTCGCCGGTGGCCCCGGGTGGCGACGCGACCAGCGTGCCGCCCCACGGGCCCCGCTGAGCCGGAGTCCGGCCGCCCGTCGCGGGTTACGGTGACGGGGGCGGCGGTGACGTGACCCGAATCGGTTGCCGCGGTGGCCGGTGCCCGTAGCGGTTCGCCGATAAGATCGTGCGCCGGACGGCACCGCCGACCGGTGAGACCGCATACGTGGAAGGAGCCGCGACGTGGCCCTGGACCCGCAGTTGCTCGAGATCCTGGCCTGCCCGGACACGCACCACGCCCCGCTCGACTACGACCCGCAGGCCCAGACGCTGACCTGCACCGACTGCGGTCGGATCTTCGAGGTCCGCGACGACGTGCCGGTGCTGCTGCTGGACGAGGCGCGCGGTGGACCCGCGCCGGACGACGCCCGCGGCGGCTCCGCGCCGGACGACGCCCGCGGCGGCTCCGCGCCGCAGCGATGATGGAGGGTACGGCCGGGGTCAGCGGGCACCAGCACGCCGACGAGTCGTTGCTGGACGACCCCGACCTGCTGGCCGAGCGGGACCCGGGCGGCATGCTCCGGTTCACCGCCTCCGGCGGCGCCCAGGTACGCGAGTCGGCCGCGCTCGCCGCCGAGGCGAACCTGAGCGTGCTCGCCGACGAGGGCCGGCCGCGGGCGGTGGTCATCGCCGGCATCGGTACCGCCGGACGGACCGGGGACGTGCTGGCGACGGTGGCCGGGCCGCGTTGTCCGGTGCCGGTGATCCCGCATCGCAGCGCCGGTGTGCCGGGCTGGGTGGGTGCGGCCGATGTGGTGATCGCGGTCAGTGCGTCGGGGCGCAGCCCGGAGGCGCTGGGTGCGGCCGAGGCCGCGCACCGGCGGGGTGCCCGTCTGGTCGCCGTCGGCGCCCCGGATTCGCAGCTTCAGTCGGTGGCCGAGCGGGCCCGGGCGCCGTTCATCCCGGTGCCCCGGCGGGCCCCGGCCCGGGCCAGCCTCTGGGCGCTCACGGTGCCGGTGCTGCTCGCCGCCCGTACGCTCGGGCTGGTGAAGGTGAACGAGGCGGACCTGGCCGAGACCGCGGCCCGGTTGGACGCGGACGCCGACCGGTGCCGTCCGACCGCCGAGTCCTTCGTCAACCCGGCGAAGTCGCTGGCGCTGGGCCTGGCCGGGTCGATTCCGATCGTCTGGGGGTCGTCCCCGCTGGCCGCCGTGGCCGCACGCCGGTTCGGTGACACGCTCTCGGCCAACGCCCGCTATCCGGTGGTGACCGGGGCGCTGGGTGAGGCCGGGCGGGGCCGGGTCGGCCTGCTCGACGGGGTCTTCGGCGGGCTGGCCGAGGGGGAGCGGGACATCTTCGCCGACCCGGACGAGACCCCTACGGACGCCACCCGGCTGCGGCTGGTGCTGCTGCGGGACGGCGGGCTCAACGCGGGGGACGACACCGACGAGCCCCTGGCGGTGGAGGAGCGGCGGGCCGACGCGGTGCAGACGCTGGCCGAGCGGCGCGGGGTGCGCTGCGACGTGGTCACCGCCGAGGGTGGCTCCGCGCTGGAGCGGCTCGCCTCGTTGCTGTCGGTCCCGGATTTCGCCTCGGTCTACCTCGCCCTGGCGCACGGGTTGGACCCGATGGCCGTGCCGGCCGTCTCCGAGATGAAGGAGCTGGCAAACCAGTGAGCGAGCGAAGTGAGGCGGCGGCGTGAGCGAGCGGAGCGAGCGAGCCATTTGGCTCAGCAGCGTGGCGCCTCGCGTCGCCGGCGAGCGAAGTGAGGCGGCGGCGTGAGCGCGAGCGGCGGGACGAGGGCGATCTTCGCCGCCCTCGCGGCCAACATCGGTATCGCCATCACCAAGTTCGGCGCGTACCTGCTGACCGGTTCCGCGTCGATGCTGGCCGAGGCGATCCACTCGGTGGCCGACTCCGGCAACCAGGGGCTGCTGCTGCTCGGCGGCCGGCGGGCCCAGCGGGAGGCGACGCCCCAGCACCCGTTCGGGTACGGCCGGGAGCGCTACATCTACGCGTTCATCGTGTCGATCGTGCTGTTCAGCCTCGGTGGCCTGTTCGCACTCTACGAGGCGTACCACAAGTTGGCGCACCCGGAGCCGATCACGAGATTTCAGTGGGTGCCGGTGGCCGTGCTGCTGGTCGCGATCGCCATGGAGTCCTTCTCGTTCCGTACGGCGATGAAGGAGTCCAACCAGATCCGGGGCGGCCAGTCGTGGGTGCGGTTCATCCGGCGGGCGAAGGCGCCCGAGCTGCCGGTGGTGCTGCTGGAGGACACCGGCGCGCTGGTCGGTCTGGTGTTCGCGCTGTTCGGCGTGGGGATGACCCTGGCCACCGGCAACGGCAAGTGGGATGCGCTGGGCAGCGCGATGATCGGTGTGCTGCTGGTGGTCATCGCGATCGTCCTCGCGGTCGAGACCAAGAGCCTGCTGGTCGGGGAGGGCGCCGAGCCGAAGGACCTGGCCGCGATCGAGCAGGCCGTCACCGCCGGCCCGGAGGTTGAGCGGATCATCCACATGAAGACGCTCTACCTGGGCCCGGAGGAGCTGATGGTGGCCGTGAAGGTCGCGGTGTCGGCCTGCGAGACGGCCGAGGACGTGGCCCGGGGCATCGACGCGGTCGAGGCGCGGATCCGCAGCGCGGTGCCGATCGCCGGGGTGATCTACGTGGAGCCGGACATCTACCGCGCGGCGGCCGACCGGGCGGGTACGGGCGCCGTGGCGGGGCCGGAGCCGGAGGCCGGGCCCGACGAGACGCCCGGGCGGTCCAGGAGCTGACCGTGGAGCTGTTGCAGGGCCGGATCCGGGACTACGCCTGGGGCTCCCGTACCGCGATCGCCCGGTTGCAGGGACGCCCGGTGCCGAGCGACGGGCCGGAGGCGGAGCTGTGGCTGGGTGCCCACCCGGGCGCCCCGGCCACCGTGAAGCGGGACGGAACCTCGGTCAGCCTCACCGAGCTGCTGGTCGCCGAGCCGGATCACTGGTTGGGCGAGCGGCTTGTCGGCCGGTTCGGCATCCGGTTGCCCTTCCTGCTGAAGGTGCTGGCCGCGGACGCACCGCTGAGCCTGCAGGCCCATCCGGACGCCGAGCAGGCCCGGGCGGGGTACGCGGCCGACGCGGACCGGGTCAACTACGTGGACCCGTACCACAAGCCGGAGCTGCTGGTCGCGCTGTCGGAGTTCGACGCGCTCTGCGGGTTCCGCGACCCGGCCGAGTCGGCGGCGGTGATCGCCGCGTTCGGCGTACCGGCGCTGGAGCCGGTGGTGGCGGCGCTGCGTACCGGGCCGGCGGGGCTGCGGGAGGCCGTACGCCTGCTGTTGAGCTGGCCGGCGGCGGAGCGGCCCGGGCTGGTGGCGGACGTGCTGGCGGCGCAGGTCGCCGGGCCGGACGCGACGCTGGCCCGTGGCCTGGCGGTCGACTATCCGGCCGACCCGGGGGTGCTGGTGGCGTTGCTGCTGCACCACGTCCGGCTGGCACCCGGCGAGGCGATCTGGATGCCGGCCGGCAACCTGCACGCCTACCTGCGGGGCGCCGGCGTGGAGATCATGGCGGCCAGTGACAACGTGCTGCGCGGCGGCCTCACGCCGAAGCGGGTCGACGTGGACGAGCTGCTACGGGTGCTGCGGTTCGAGGTGCTCGACGAGCCGGTGGTCGCGCCGGTGCCAGTGGCACCCGGGGTGGTGACCTGGCCGGTGCCGGTCGAGGACTTCGCGCTGCACCGGGTCGAGTTGGCGGCCGGTGGTCCGGGGGTGCGGTTGGCGCTGCCGGGGCCGCGGGTGGTGCTCTGCCAGGCGGGCCGGCTCGCCGTCGACGACGGGGTGGGCGCGGTCGTCCTCGAGCCGGGACAGTCGGCGGTGGGCTCCGCGACCGGCGGCCCGCTGGTCGTCGGCGGCCAGGGCCAGGCGTTCGTGGCCACGTGCGGCCTGCACTGACCGCAGGATGAGCAGTCGGACGAGTCCGACTTTCCCGGAATAGCTTGACGCGTCGGTTGCCGAATGTGACTCTATGGGTACGCAGCGTTGTCGCGACGAAGGTCTCGGTGGCGCGCGGGGAACCAAACCGGGGGGATGCACGGGGCGGCCGGGCCGTGGGCGGAGAGTCCGTTCACGACCGACCGCCCCGTGCGCTGTCCGCCCGCCGGGCCGTCCGTCCTCGGCCAACCGGGACCGGACAATGAACTCCACGCGCGTAAGGTGGAGGGCTGGGCAGCACTTCGTTCGACAGGAGCTTCCATGACCAGCACCCTCCCGGCGGCCCCCAGCGGCGCGTCGTCCGGATCCCGGCCGAGCACCGTCGCCGAGGGCGACTACAAGGTGGCGGATCTGTCGCTCGCCGAGTTCGGGCGCAAGGAGATCCGGCTCGCCGAGCACGAGATGCCCGGGCTGATGGCGATCCGGCGCGAGTTCGCCGAGGCGCAGCCGCTCGCCGGCGCCCGCATCACCGGCTCGCTGCACATGACCATCCAGACCGCCGTCCTCATCGAGACCCTGGTCGCGCTCGGCGCGCAGGTCCGCTGGGCGTCCTGCAACATCTTCTCCACCCAGGACCACGCCGCTGCCGCGATCGTCGTCGGCCCGAACGGTACGCCCGAGGCCCCGGCCGGCGTCCCGGTGTACGCCTGGAAGGGCGAGAGCCTCGAGGAGTACTGGTGGTGCACCGAAAAGGCTCTGACGTGGCCGGACGGCTCAGCAGGCGATGCCGGCGGAGCCGGTGGACCCAACATGATCCTCGACGACGGCGGTGACGCCACCCTGCTCGTGCACAAGGGAACCGAGTTCGAGCAGGCCGGCGTCGTGCCGCCGGTCGAGTCCGCCGACTCCGAGGAGTACGCGGTCATCCTCGGGCTGCTGCACCGCTCGCTCGCCGAGGACGGCCAGCGCTGGACCCGGATCGCCGCCGGCCTCAAGGGCGTCACCGAGGAGACCACCACCGGCGTGCACCGGCTCTACGAGATGCACCGCAACGGCACCCTGCTCTTCCCGGCCATCAACGTCAACGACTCGGTGACCAAGAGCAAGTTCGACAACAAGTACGGCTGCCGCCACTCGCTCGTCGACGGCATCAACCGGGCCACGGACGTGCTGATCGGCGGTAAGATGGCCGTCGTGCTCGGCTACGGCGACGTGGGTAAGGGCTGCGCCGAGTCGCTGCGCGGCCAGGGCGCCCGGGTCGTCGTGACCGAGGTCGACCCGATCTGCGCGCTCCAGGCGGCGATGGACGGCTACCAGGTCGCCACGCTGGACGACGTGGTCGAGCAGGCCGACATCTTCGTCACCGCCACCGGCTGCTTCAACGTCATCAGTAACGAGCACATGGCCCGGATGAAGCACCAGGCCATCGTCGGCAACATCGGCCACTTCGACAACGAGATCGACATGGCCGGCCTGGCCAAGCGCTCGGACGTCACCCGGGAGAACATCAAGCCGCAGGTCGACCTCTGGAAGTTCGCCGACGGCCACGCCATCATCGTGCTCTCCGAGGGCCGCCTGCTGAACCTGGGCAACGCCACCGGCCACCCGAGCTTTGTGATGTCCAACTCGTTCGCCAACCAGACCATCGCCCAGATCGAGCTCTACACGAAGACGGACGAATACCCGATCGGCGTGTACGTGCTGCCCAAGCACCTGGACGAGAAGGTCGCCCGGCTGCACCTGGCCGCGCTCGGCGCCAAGCTGAGCACGCTCACGAAGGAGCAGGCCGCCTACCTCGGCGTGCCGCAGGAGGGCCCGTTCAAGCCGGAGCACTACCGGTACTGAGCCACGCCCGGAGGGGACCGGGGTCGGCCGCCGCGCGGTCGTCCCGGTCCCTTTCGCGTACGTGGGGTCTCGGTCCGTCGCTCCGACCGGGTGACGTTGTCGTGAACGACTTGACGCGACCCCCGATCAGAGGGAAGGTATGGCTGCCCTAACTTAGCTGAGGCGTGCCTAACCAATGACGGAGTATCGATGTTCGCCACGTACCTGATCGGCCTGCGGGAAGGCCTGGAGGCGACCCTGGTGGTCAGCATCCTGGTCGCGTTCCTGGTCAAGTCGGACCGCCGCAACCGGCTGCCGCACGTGTGGCTCGGGGTCGGTCTGGCCGTGGCACTGTCGGTCTTCTTCGGCTGGGTGATCGAGTACACGTCGACCACGCTGCTCAACACCTCGAGGCAACGCGAACTCTTCGACGCGGTCACCTCCGTCGGCGCCGTGGTCTTCGTCACCTGGATGATCTTCTGGATGCGCAAGGCCGCCCGGAGCATCGCCGGTGAGCTGCGTGGCAAGCTCAGCGAGGCGCTCGCCGTCGGCGCGTTCGCGGTGACGGGAATGGCGTTCCTCGCGGTCATCCGGGAGGGCCTGGAGACCGCCCTGATCTTCTACTCCGCCGCGCAGAGCACCGCCGGCGGCGCCGGCCGGAACGCCATGCTCGCGCTGGTCGGTGGCATCGCCACCGCCGTGGTGATCGGCTTCCTGCTCTATCGCAGCGCCCTCAAGCTCAACCTGGGCAAGTTCTTCACCTGGACCGGCGCGCTGCTGATCCTGGTCGCCGCCGGCATCTTCAAGTACGGCGTGCACGACTTCCAGGAGGCCGACGTGGTGCCCGGCCTGAACACCCACGCCTTCGACATCTCCTCGGTCCTCGACCCGGGCAGCTGGTACGCGATGCTGCTGAGCGGCATGTTCAACATCACCCCCGCGCCGAGCCTGCTCGAGATGGTCGCCTGGGTGGCGTACGCGGTGCCGGTGATGGTGCTCTTCCTGCGCAAGCCGGGCAAGCCGGCTGCCCCGGCCGCCCCGGCGGCGGCCGACGCCGCCACCACGCCTCAGCGCGCCTGATCGTCCCGCCTCAGAGGAGACCAGCACCGATGCGTACCAGTCGATTCGTCGTGCTCGCCACCGCCGGGCTGCTCGCCGTCGCCGGCCTGGCCGGCTGCGGGGGCGGCGACAAGAAGGACGCGAAGGCCGGCGGGCCGATCATGGTCAAGGCCACCGACGCCGCCTGTGAGGTCGGCGCCACCGAGATCGAGGCCGGCCAGGTGACGTTCGCCATCACCAACTCCGGGTCCAAGGTCAACGAGTTCTACGTCTACGCCGCCGGTGACCGGGTGATGGGCGAGGTGGAGAACATCGCCCCGGGGCTGAGCCGCGAGCTGCGGGTCGAACTGCCCGCGGGGACGTACGAGACGGCCTGCAAGCCCGGGATGAGTGGCCGGGGCATCCGGGGCGCGCTGAAGGTCACCGGCACCGCCGCGAGCGTGGCGCCCGACGCCGTGCTGACCGAGGCCACTGCCAGCTACCAGCGGTACATCAACAGCCAGACCGACGCGCTGCTGACCAGGACCGAAGAGTTCGCGGCCGCGGTCAAGGCTGGCGACGTGGCGAAGGCCAAGGCGCTGTACCCGGTGGCCCGCACCTACTTCGAGCGGATCGAGCCGGTCGCGGCGAGCTTCGGCGACCTCGACCCGAAGATCGACGGCCGGGAGGAGGTCGTCGAGGAGGGCATGGAGTGGACCGGCTACCACCGGCTCGAGAAGGATCTCTGGACGAGCGGCGACATCAGCAAGGACGGCCCGATCGCCGACCAGCTGGTCGCCGACGTCAAGGCCCTGGTGGCGAAGGCCAACGCCGAGAAGCTCACCCCGCTCCAGCTCGCCAACGGTGCCAAGGCGCTCCTCGACGAGGTCGCCAGCGGCAAGATCACCGGCGAGGAGGAACGTTACTCGCACACCGACCTCTGGGACTTCAACGCCAACCTGGAGGGCTCCAAGGCGGCCATCGCGGCGCTGCGTCCGGGGCTGGAGCAGCGTTCGCCCGAGCTGGTCAAGCAGCTCGACACCGAGTTCGCCAACGTCGAGGCCACCCTCGGCAAGCACCGGGCCGGTGACGGCTGGAAGCTGCACACCCAGCTCAGCAAGGCCGAGCTGAAGGAACTGTCGGACAGCATCAACGCGCTGGCCGAACCGGTCAGCAAGGTCGCCGCGGTCGTCGCCCGGTGACGACCGGCTCCGGAGGTGAAGCGATGATGAGCGAGCGCAGCGAGGCGGCACCCGCCGAGGCGCCGCGCGGGGCCACCCTGTCCCGTCGGCGGGCCATCACCCTGGTCGGGGTCGGTGCCGCCAGCGTGGCCGGGGTGACGGCCGGCGCGGGCGCCCTGATCGGCGGCGATACCCACGCGGCCGCGACCGATGCGGCCGCCGGTGCGGTGCCGTTCCACGGCGCACACCAGGCCGGCATCACCACCCCCGCCCAGGACCGGCTGCACTTCGTCGCGTTCGACATCATCACCAAGGACCGGGCGAAGCTGGTCGCGCTGCTGCAGGAGTGGACCGCCGCCGCGGCCCGGATGACCACCGGCCAGGACGCCGGGCTGATCGGCGCGGTCGGCGGCGTGCCGGAGGCCCCGCCGGACGACACCGGCGAGGCGCTCGGGCTGCCCCCGTCGCAGCTCACCCTCACCATCGGCTTCGGCCCGACGCTGTTCCGCGACGCCCAGGGCCGGGACCGGTTCGGCGTCGCCGACCGGCGGCCCGCCGCCCTGGCCGACCTGCCGCACTTCGCCGGGGACGCGCTCAAGCTGGAGATCTCCGGTGGCGACATCTGCGTCCAGGCCTGCGCCAACGACCCGCAGGTGGCGGTGCACGCCATTCGCAACCTGGCCCGCATCGGCATGGGCGTGGTCAGCGTCCGCTGGTCACAGCTCGGCTTCGGGCGTACGTCGTCGACGTCGCGGGACCAGGCCACCCCGCGCAACCTGTTCGGCTTCAAGGACGGCACCGCCAACCTGAAGGCCGAGGACACCAACCTGCTCCGCGAGCAGCTCTGGGCACAGCCGGGCGACGGGCCCGACTGGATGACCGGCGGGTCGTACCTGGTCACCCGCAAGATCCGGATGCAGATCGAGACCTGGGACCGCGGCTCCCTCGCCGAGCAGGAGCGGATCGTCGGGCGGACCAAGGGCAGCGGCGCGCCGCTCGGCAAGGCCCGCGAGTTCGACGAGCCGGACTTCGCCGCCAAGGGCGACGACGGGCAGCCCGTCATCGCCGAGACCGCGCACGTCCGGCTCGCCCATCCGAGCCGGAACGGCGGTGCCCACCTGCTGCGCCGCGGCTACAACTTCGTCGACGGCTCGGACGGGCTGGGGCGGCTCGACGCCGGGCTCTTCTTCATCGCCTACCAGCGCGACCCGCGCAAGCAGTTCGTGCCGATCCAGACCAGGCTCGCCCGGAACGACGCGATGAACGAGTACCTGCGGCACGTCTCCAGCGGGCTGTTCGCCTGCCCGCCGGGCGTCCGCGACGCCGCCGACTGGTGGGGCCGCGCGCTCTTCTCCTGACCGACCCAGCCGTGCCCGGTCGGGGCGGGCAGGCGGTGGTGGCGGGCGGCGACGTGCCGGGGGATCATGGTTGCACGGCCGGTCCGATACTGGTGGACCCGTACGCCGCGGCGCGCCACGCGGCAGGTAGGGCCGGTTGGCTGTGGTGCGGGGCCGCCGGCCGCGGGTACCGTGCCGGAAAGACGTCGAACCCTTCGAACCGAACGGGGATGGAACGATAAACCCCATGAGAGCCCGGGTACTGGTGGTCGACGACGACCCAGCGCTCGCCGAGATGCTCGGCATCGTCCTGCGCAGCGAGGGCTTTGTGCCCTCTTTCGTGGCGGATGGGGAACGGGCGCTGGCCGCGTTCCGTGAGAGTCGGCCGGACATCGTCCTGCTCGACCTGATGCTGCCCGGTATGAGTGGCATCGACGTTGCCCGGGCGATCCGGGCCGAGTCCGGCGTGCCGATCGTCATGCTGACCGCCAAGAGCGACACGGTCGACGTGGTGCTCGGGCTGGAGTCCGGGGCCGACGACTACGTGGTGAAGCCGTTCAAGCCCAAGGAGCTGGTGGCCCGGATGCGGGCCCGGCTGCGCCGCGGCGAGGACGTGGCACCGGAGCTGCTCACCATCGGCCCGCCCGGCAACCAGATCTCGATCGACGTGCCGGCGCACACGGTCAGCCGGGACGGCGAGGAGGTGAAGCTGACCCCGCTGGAGTTCGACCTGCTGGTCGCGCTCGCCCGTAAGCCGCGTCAGGTCTTCACCCGCGAGGTGCTGCTGGAGCAGGTCTGGGGCTACCGACACGCCGCCGACACCCGCCTGGTCAACGTGCACGTCCAGCGGTTGCGCGCCAAGATCGAGCCGGACCCGGAGCGACCCGAAATCATCCTCACCGTGCGAGGCGTGGGCTACAAGGCGGGTACCGGATAGCCTGGGGGTCACTGTGGTGACCTCCCCGCCCTCCGATTCCCTGACCACCGCGTCCCGCTGGCTGCGGGTGGCGCGGGTGTTGTGGCGTGCCCTCGTCGGTCAGGGGGCCCGGCTGGCCTCCGGCCTGCGCGGGGCCTGGCGGCGATCGCTCCAGCTCCGTGTGGTAACCATCACGTTGGTGGCGTCCAGCCTGCTGGTGGGCGGTTTCGCCTACCTGATCGCCGACAAGATCACCGGCATCTTGCTGCAGAACGCCGAGACCGACGTCCTGGCGCGGCTGCGCAACGGCAGCGAGTACGCCTCGAAGCAGTTCAACCTCTACAGCAAGCCGGAGGAGGCCCAGCTCCAGGACACCATCGACGGCACGGTGAACTACCTGGCCGGCGGTGATCCGGCACAGACCAGCGGCGTGGTGGTGGCGATCACCGCGGACGATCCGAGCTTCCACGAGATCATCAAGCCGCGTACCTCCCCGGAGGTCGAGGTGCTCCCGCTGATCGGCTCCGACCTGCGCGCCTCGGTCGCCGCCGGCAACGTCGCCCACCAGATCCGCACCGGGGCGCTGGGCGGTCCACGCACCAAATACCTCGTGTACGGCTCACCGGTGCCGACCCAGTTCGGGCAGTTGGAGCTCTACTACCTCGTCCCGCTGACCCGGCAGGACGCCACCGCCGCCGCCGCCCGGGCCACCGTGGTCGCCACCGGCGCCGCCCTGGTGCTCCTGCTCGGCCTGCTCGCCGCCCTGGTCACCCGGCTGGTGGTGATCCCGGTGCGGGTGGCCGCCCGGACCGCCCAGCGGCTCTCCGCCGGGCTGCTCGACCAGCGGATGGTGGTCAACGGCGAGGACGACCTGGCCCTGCTGGCCGCCTCGTTCAACCAGATGGCGACCAACCTGCAGCGGCAGATCCTCCGGCTGGAGGAGATGTCGCGGTTGCAGCGCCGGTTCACCTCGGACGTCTCGCACGAGCTGCGTACGCCGCTGACCACGGTCCGGATGGCCGCCGACCTGATCTTCGCCGAGCGGGACGGGTTCGATCCGGCGGTGGCCCGCAGTGCCGAGCTGCTCCAGGCCGAGCTGGACCGGTTCGAGGAACTGCTCACCGACCTGCTGGAGATCAGCCGCTTCGACGCCGGCTTCGCGATGCTGGACGCCGAGCCGACCGACCTGGTGCCGGTGGTGCACCGGGTGACGGAGCGGCTGGCCGGGCTCGCCGACCGGGCGGGGGTGACCATCGAGCTGGATGTGCCGGACGCGCCGGTGATCGCCGAGGTGGATCCGCGCCGGGTCGAGCGGGTGCTGCGCAACCTGGTCGGCAACGCGGTCGAGCACGGCGAGGCCAAGCCGGTGCGGATCACCCTGGGGATGGACGAGAACGCGGTGGCGGTCACCGTGCGGGACCACGGCGTGGGGCTCAAGCCGGGCGAGGAGAAGCTGGTGTTCAACCGGTTCTGGCGGGCCGACCCGTCCCGGGCCCGGCAGACCGGCGGTACGGGCCTCGGCCTCTCGATCAGCCTCGAGGACGCCCGGCTGCACGGCGGCTGGCTGGAGGCGTGGGGCGCGCCCGGGCAGGGCGCCCAGTTCCGGCTGACGCTGCCGGCGCGGGCCGGTGACCGGCTGACGACCTCGCCGCTGCGGCTGGTGCCGGCCGACGCCCCGGTGCCGTTCGGCGGCCCGCGTCACGGTGGGCTGCTGGCCATCGAGCCGGGTGCCGCGGGGGCACTGGCCATCGGGCCGGCCGAGGACGCCAGCCGGGCGGAGGTGGCGCCGTGAGCGCGAGGAGTGAGCCGGGGTTGCGAGCCCCGCAGTCGCGATCTGAGGTGGCGCCCGTGAGGCGGAGGCTGCTGGCGGTGCTGCTGGCCGGTGTGCTCCTGCCCGCCGGGCTGGCCGGCTGCGGTATCCCCGAGCAGACCGGGGTGCATGTCGACGGCACCGGGCCGGCGGCCGAGGCCGGCTCGCTCAACGGCCGTGCCGCCCAGCCGCCGAACCAGGCGGCGAGCAGCGACCCCAGCGAGTTCATCATCAACTACCTCTCCGCCGCCGCGGGCGAGCGCGACCAGGCGTACGACCGGGCCAAGGGTTTCATCGCGCCGGAATCGCAAGACCGGCTGCGGGCGAAGCAGCAGAGCAGCGAAGTCGAGCTGACCGTGGTCCGGCTGCGGGAGAAGGTGGATGTCTCGCCGCCGAACAACGAGGGCACCAGCCGGGTCAAGGTGCCGGTGCAGCAGGTCGGTGTGCTGCGGCCCGACGGCACCCTGGCGCCGCCGGTGGCGAGCGAGACCGACTACGTGTTCCAGCTCCGCCGGGCCGACGCCGGCAAGAGCGGGCTGTTCATCACCGACCTGCCGAACGTGCTGCTGCTCAGCGACGACGCCCTGCGCCGCTACTACGGCACGCACACCATCTACTTCTGGAACGCCGACCAGAGCCGGCTGGTGCCCGACCAGCGGTACCTGCCGTCGACGGTGCCGCCCGAGCGCCGGGTCACCGAGGTGGTCAAGTGGCTCGCCGGTGGTCCTCCCGACTGGCTCGCGCCGGGGGTGACCCGGCTGCCCGAGGGCACCGCGCCGATCAACAACGCGACCGGCGCGGACGGCCGCTGGGAGGTCAACCTGACCATGAACAACGCGAACGAGCCCCGGCTGGCCCGGCTCGCCACCCAGCTCGCGTGGTCGTTGGGGGAGGAGTTCACCGGCGAGCTTCAGCTCAAGATCCGCGATCAGAACCGGCGCACCGTCGACCTCAAGCAGGAGCGGGAAACCCACCCGTTGTACCGCACCTCCGGGGCTCCCGAGCGGTTCTGCGTCTACGACGGTGTGATCCATCCGGTCTCCGTGGCCGGCGAGCCGGCCGGCCCGGTTCCGGTGTCGGCCGCCGCCAACAAGGGCGTCGTGTCGGCGGCGCTCAGCCACGCCGGCAGCGGGGTGCTGGCCGCGCTGGTGGTCACCCGGTCGGACCGGCGGCAGCGGCTCGTGGTCGGTGCGGGCCGGGCTCCGGTCACCCAGTTCAGCGCCGGCCGGATCACCAGCGACGAGAAAAAAGACGGGTGGTTCGGCGCGGTGGGCCGCCCGGTCTGGGTCCGCTCGCTGGATCCCGCTCATCCGAGCGGGCTGGTGGTGGCCGACGGCCGGCTCTACCGGTTCGACGGCATGGCCGCGATGAACGCGGTCGCCCTGACCGTTCCCGGCCCGGTCACCGCGGTCGCCGGCTCGTTCGACGGGGACCGGATCGCGCTGATCATCGGGGGTGGGCTGTACGTGGCCTCGGTGAGCGTGGATGGGAGTATCGCGGTCAACCAGCCCCGTCGGCTGGTCACCCGGCTCACCGGACTCACCGCCGTCGACTGGTACGCGGAGAACCAGCTGGTCTTCGCCGGCAACGAGGAGGGCCGGCCGGCGATCTACCAGACCACCGTGGACGGTGCGCTGGACACCGCGCTCAAGCGGGAGATCGGCGCCGAGGTGACCCAGCTGGCCGCGTACCCGGGCGGTTCGGCCGGCGGGCTGCCGTCCTTCTCCTACATGTACGAGGCAGACAAGGTGGCCTTCCGGAACAACCCGTTCGACAACATCAGACGGGAGCAGGTGCTGGGTGCGTCGTCGCCGTCGCCGGGCGTCCGGGCGCCCAACCCGACCGCCCCCTTCTTCTTCTACTGAGGTGCCGGTGCGGGGCCTGGGCGGAATCTGGTCGGACCTGACCGACCTGGTGCTGCCGGTCGGCTGCGCCGGCTGCGCGGACCGGGTCCCGGGCCTGAAGCAGGGCTTCTGTCTGCGCTGCGTCGGCGAACTGGAGGCGCTGCACCCCGCGCCGGCCCGCCCGGATCCGGCCCCGCCTGACCTGCCGCCCTGCGTCGCCCTCGGCCCGTACGGGGGTGCGCTGCGGGAGGGGCTGCTGGCGTACAAGGAGCGGGGCCGGCACGGGCTGGCCCGGCCGCTGGGCGCGCTGCTCGCCGAGGTGGTGGCCGCCGCGGTGGGCCCGGCCCGGCCGGTGACGTTGGTGCCGGTGCCGGACACCGCCCGGGCGGCCCGGGCCCGCTACGGCGATCACCTGGACCGGTTGACCCGCCATGCGGCGGGCCGGCTGCGGGCGGCCGGCTGGCAGGTACGCGTGCTCCGGCCGCTGCGGGCGCTGCCCCGGCCGGACTCGGTCGTTTTGGACAGCGCCGGGCGAGCCGCCGCGGCCGAGAATGCGTTCCGGCTGCGCCGGGCCGGCGGGGTACCAGTGGATGGCCCGGTGGTGCTGCTCGACGACATCCTCACCACCGGGGCGACGCTGGCGGCGGTGAGCCGGATCTTGCGATCTGAGGGAATGACGCCAAAGGCCGCGGTGGTGTTGGCAGCAACGCAAAAGCGACCCCTTTGGTGACGCTTCGTGTCTCCGTTTCACCCCTTGGTGTATGAGCTGCGGGATTTCGAGGGCAGTCCCGACAGCGAGGGGTGACTGTCGGCAGAACACGAGTTAGCGTTTCGGTGTCGGGGGTAGGAGGTTTCCCAAGCCGCTCCCCGGCGTGGGAAGGGGGGCGTAGCCGTACCAACCGGTCGACGCCGAGCGGGATTCTCCCAGGGCGTCGGCCGAGTACCGGACCAAACGACCGTCCGAACAAGGGAGGTCACGTGGACATCGTGGTCAAGGGCCGTAACGTCGAAGTGCCGGATCATTACCGGGTGCACGTAGCCGAGAAGCTCGCAAAGATCGAACGCTACGACCACAAGCTCATTCGCGTGGATGTCGAGTTGTTCCACGAGCGCAATCCGCGCCAGGCCGATCACTGTCAGCGGGTGGAGATCACCTGCGTGACGCGGGGCCCGGTGATCCGGGCCGAGGCCTGCACGAGCGATTTCTACAGCGCGCTGGACACAGCCATCGCCAAGCTGGACACCCGGTTCCGCCGGGCGGCGGACCGGCGCCGCGTCCACCGTGGGCGGCACGCGCCGCTCTCCGTCGCCGCCGCCACCGCGGACCTGCCGGTCGCCGACCTCGACGGCCCCGGGCTGGCGGTGCTGAACGGCACTGGAACGGCCACCGCGGTCGCCGAACGTCCCGACGAGGACGGCTACCAGGAGTACGACGACCAGCCGTGGCACATCGCGCGGGAGAAGGTGCACCCCGCGGAGCCGATGACCGTCGACGACGCGCTGTTCCAGATGGAACTGGTCGGCCACGACTTCTACCTGTTCCAGGACAAGGAGTCCGGCCGCCCGAGCGTGGTCTACCGCCGGCACGCCTACGACTACGGAATCATCTCGCTCGATACCACCTTCTGACCGAGGAAGAGGCCCCTGCTCAACGAGCAGGGGCCTCTCTCAACCGGGCAGATCCGATGCGAGCAGGCCGTAGAGGACCGAGTCGGTGCGGGTGCCGTCGGGGCCGGGGAGGCGGCCGCGCAGCAGCCCCTCGCGCCGGAAGCCGACCCTCTCCAGCACCCGTTGCGCGGCGATGTTCTCCGGGCGGGTGCCGGCCCAGAGCCGGGCCAGCCCGATGTCGAACGCCCAGCCGGTGACGAGGCGTACCGCCCGACTGGTCAGCCCACGGCCGCGCGCCTGGGGCAGCATGCTGCAGCCGAGCATGGCCTGACCGGTGGCGGGCTCGTCGTACACCAGGGCGCAGCCGCCGGTCACCGTGCCGGACGCCGCGTCCATGATCGCGAGGTCGGCCGAGCGGCCGGCCAGCCAGTGGCTCTCCGCCAGGCGGCAGCGCCGCTCGATCGACTCCCACGAGGGCGGGACGGGCGGCACCCGGTTCGCCACCACCTCGGGCAGCGTGTGTAGCCGGTGCATCGCGTCCGCGTCGCCGGGGGCGACCCGGCGCAGCGCCACCACGCCGTCGGTGAGCTGCCCGTCGGGCAGGTCGGGCAGCAGCCGAGGGGCCGGACCGGGCGGGTCGTCGGCGAGGCGTACCCAGGCGATCAGGTCGTGCCGACCTCCTCCACGGCTCGGGTTCGCTGCCCGGCGTACTCCCTCGTGCCGGAACCCGGCGGCCAGCGCGACCCGCTGGCTGGCGGTGTTCTCCTCGTTGGTGAGCAGTTCCAGGCGGGCGCAGCCGGTGGCGAAGGCCTGCTCGGCCAGCGCCTGGGTGGCGGCCGTGGCGACGCCGCGTCCGCGCGCCCAGGGTGCGACCCAGTAGCCGATCTCCCACTGCCCGCGGGTCGGCACCGGTTGGCTGAGGCCGATGCTGCCGAGCAGCCGGTCGGTGGCCGGGTCCGCGATCGCGTACGCGGCGCCGCCGGTGGCCCAGGCCGCGGGCGCGCCCTCGGTGATCCACCACCGGGCGCTCTCCTCGGTGTACGGGTCCGGCAGACCGGAGATGCCCCGCTGGGTGACCGGATCCGCGCAGCCCGCGGCGGTGTCCGCCACGTCGTCGAGGCGGGACGGTCGCAGCCGCACCCCGTACGCCTCGATCGTCTCCGGCGTCACAACAGGTCCTGCGGGAGCAGCGCGGCCACCCACACGTCTGGCCGTTCGTTCCGCTGCTGGATGCCGCTGCGGGCAGTGCCCTCGAAGGCGAAGCCCGCCTTCTCGGCGACCCGGCGGGAGGCGGTGTTGCCCACGTTGGCCCGCCACTCGATCCGGGCCAGGCCGAGCGTGGTGAACCCCCAGACGCAGAGCGCGGCCACCGCGGCGGGCATGTACCCGCGGCCCCGGGCGTGCGGGGCGGTCATGAAGCCGACGTCGGCGACGAGGGGGTCGGCGGGGGAGATCCGCAGGTCGATGGAGCCGGCGTACCGGTCGTCGGCGTCGGCGATGGCGTAGTTGGCGCCGGTGCCCCGGGCCCAGGCCGCGCGGGCGACGTCGTGCAGGTAGCCGTCGGCGTGCTCCCGCTGGTAGGGGTGCGGCACGCTGGTCCAGCGGACGGTCTGCTCGTCCTGGCAGGTCGTCACGACCTCGTCCAGGTCGCGCTCCGCCATCGGGCGCAGCCGCAACTCGGTGGCACCGACGGTGGCGAGGAGGACGGGCTGCGGGCGGCCGAACACGGCGGCCCGGCGGGCTTCCAGAGTGTCCGGGCCGGCGGGGCCGGGTTCGCCGGGCGCGGGCACTTCGCCGGGGAGCAGTGAGCCGAGCCAGCCCTCCCGGCGCCCCCCTGCGGCCGGCATGGCCAGCCGCAGCTCGCCCTCGATCCGGAAGCCGGCGCGCAGCCCGACCAGCCGGGAGGCGTGGTTGCCGATCTCGGCCTGCCAGATCAGCCGGCGCAGCTTGCGTACGTCGAAGGCCCACCGGGCGACCGCCCGGGTGGCCCGGACGGCGACGCCGCGGCCCCGCGCCCACGGCGCGGTCCAGTAGCCGATCTCGGCGCTGCCCAGGCCCGGGTCGATCGAGACCAGGCCGCAGGAGGCCAGCAGTTCGCCGCTGGCGGCGTCGCAGACCGCGAACTCCGCCCCGGTGCCGGCCGCCCAGGCCGCCGGGCTGCTCCCGGTGACGAAGCCGAGGGCGTGTTCGGGCAGGTACGGGCGGGGTACGGTGGTCCAGCGCTGGATGTCCGGGTCCTGGCAGGCGCGGTACACCGCGTCGGCGTCCTCAGCCCGCCAGGGGCGCAGCAGCAGGCCGTCCTCGATGATCTCCACCGTCTCCACCCGAGCATCGTGCCGGATCGTTCGCGTTGGGCGTAACCCGATTACCCGCCGCTCGGCGTAATGGTCAGGCGTTATGTCGGGTTCGTCGGCCCAGACCGCCGCCACCAGTGACCATCACCGCGATGGAGCGCCTACGATGGTTCGAGACCGTCTAGGGGAGCGTTGATCCGTGTCGATTCTGGAAAAGGTCCTTCGCGCCGGCGAGGGTCGCATGGTGCGTCGGCTCAAGGCCATCGCCGCAGCCGTCAATTCGATCGAGGACGACTACGTCAACCTCACCGATGACGAGCTGCGCGCCATGACCGACCAGTTCAAGGAGCGGCTCGCCGACGGGGAGACCCTCGACGACCTGCTGCCCGAGGCGTTCGCGGTGTGCCGGGAGGCCGCCTCGCGGGTGCTCGGTCAGCGGCCGTACGACGTGCAGGTGATGGGCGGCGCGGCGCTGCACTTCGGCAACATCGCCGAGATGAAGACCGGTGAGGGCAAGACCCTGACCTCCGTCATGCCGGTCTACCTCAACGCGCTGTCCGGCAACGGCGTGCACGTGATCACGGTGAACGACTACCTGGCCGAGCGCGACGCCGCGTGGATGGGCCGGGTGCACGAGTTCCTCGGCCTCACCGTCGGCGTGGTGCTGCCCAACCGGCCGGCCAGCGAGCACCGCGCCGCGTACGAGTGCGACATCACCTACGGCACCAACAACGAGTTCGGCTTCGACTACCTCCGCGACAACATGGCCTGGTCGAAGGAGGAGCTGGTCCAGCGCGGCCACTTCTTCTCGGTGGTCGACGAGGTCGACTCGATCCTCATCGACGAGGCCCGGACCCCGCTGATCATCTCCGGCCCGGCCGAGCACTCCGCCCGCTGGTACCAGGAGTTCGCCGCCGTGGTGGCCCGCCTCCAGGCGGGCACCGACGGCGAGGGTGACTACGAGGTCGACTACGCCAAGCGCACCATCGCCATCAGCGAGCGCGGCGTGGCCAAGGTCGAGGACCGGCTCGGCATCGACAACCTCTACGAGTCGGTCAACACCCCGCTGGTCGGCTACCTCAACAACGCGATCAAGGCCAAGGAGCTCTACAAGCGCGACAAGGACTACATCGTCAGTGAGGGCGAGGTCCTGATCGTCGACGAGTTCACCGGCCGCATCCTGCACGGACGCCGCTACAACGAGGGCATGCACCAGGCGATCGAGGCCAAGGAGGGGGTGGAGATCAAGCAGGAGAACCAGACCCTGGCCACCATCACCCTCCAGAACTACTTCCGGCTCTACGAGAAGCTCTCGGGCATGACCGGTACCGCCCAGACCGAGGCGGGTGAGTTCAACAAGGTCTACAAGGTCGGCGTGGTGACCATCCCGACGCACCGGCCGATGGTCCGGATGGACCGGCCGGACGTCATCTACAAGACCGAGAAGGCCAAGTTCAACGCCGTGGTCGAGGACATCGCCGAGCGGCACGAGCAGGGCCAGCCGGTGCTGGTCGGCACGGTCTCGGTGGAAAACTCCGAGATCCTCTCCCAGTTGCTGCGCCGCCGCGGCATCCCGCACTCGGTGCTGAACGCGAAGTTCCACGCCAAGGAGGCGGAGATCGTCGCCCAGGCCGGGCGTAAGGGCGCGGTCACCGTCGCCACCAACATGGCCGGTCGTGGTACGGACATCCTGCTCGGCGGCAACGCCGAGTTCCTCGCCGCCAACGAGCTGCGTCAGCGCGGCCTCGACCCGGTCGAGCAGCCGGAGGATTACGCCAAGGCGATGGAGGAGGTCCTGCCCACGTGGAAGCAGGCCTGCGACGCCGAGGCTGAGGAGGTCGCCGCCGCCGGTGGCCTCTACGTGCTGGGCACCGAGCGGCACGAGTCCCGCCGAATCGACAACCAGCTCCGTGGCCGGGCCGGCCGCCAGGGTGACCCGGGCGAGTCCCGCTTCTACCTCTCCCTCCAGGACGAGCTGATGAAGCGCTTCCGGGCGGGTGCCGTCGAGGCGGTGATGGAGCGCTTCAACATCCCGGAGGACGTGCCCATCGAGTCGAAGATGGTCACCCGCCAGATCAAGAGCGCGCAGGCCCAGATCGAGGGCCAGAACGCCGAGATCCGGAAGAACGTCCTCAAGTACGACGAGGTGATGAACAAGCAGCGCCAGGTGGTCTACGCCGAGCGCCTGCGGGTGCTCAACGGCGAGGACCTCTCCGACCAGGTCCGCAACATGATCGACGACGTGGTCACCGCGTACGCCACCGGCGCCACCAGCGAGGGCTACGCCGAGGACTGGGACCTCGACCAGCTCTGGTCCAGCCTCAAGCAGCTCTATCCGGTGGGTGTCACCGTCGCGGAGCTGGAGGAGGAGGTGGGCTCCCGGGCCGGCCTCGACCAGGACTTCCTGCTCGCCCGCCTCAAGGAGGACGCGCACGCCGCGTACGACCGGCGCGAGGAGCAGCTCGGTGAGGAGGCGGTACGCCAGCTCGAGCGGATGGTCCTGCTCCAGGTGATCGACCGTAAGTGGCGCGAGCACCTCTACGAGATGGACTACCTCCAGGAGGGCATCAGCCTGCGGGCGTACGCCCAGCGCGACCCGGTCATCGAGTACCAGCGCGAGGGCTTCGACATGTTCGCCACCATGATGGACGGCATCAAGGAGGAGACGGTCGGCTTCCTCTACAACCTTGAGGTGCAGGTCCAGGAGCCCGAGCCGGAGGCCGAGGAGGTGGAGCTGCTGGAGAAGCCGGTGGAGATCCGCGCCAAGGGCCTCAACCGCGCGCCGCAGCAGCAGGGCCTGCAGTACTCCGCGCCGGGCGTCGACGGCGAGGCCGGCCGGGGTGCGCCGGTCATCGAGCGCCCCGAAGAGCAGGCACCGGCCTTGGGCATCGGCAGCCCGGACAAGACCGCACGTCCCGCCGCCCCGTCCCGGTCGGGCAACCCGCGGCGCCCGGCGGCGGCCGGGATGAACGGCCAGGCGGTCGCGGCGAGCACCGCTCGGCGGGCCACCCCTGGGCAGGTGGATGCCGGCGACGGCCCGTCCCGCAACGCGCCCTGCCCGTGCGGCTCCGGCCGCAAGTACAAGCGGTGCCACGGCTCCCCCAACGGCGGCAACTGACCCCGCCAGAGCAGCGACGACGGGCCCCGGCCGAACAACACGGCCGGGGCCCGTCCGCGTCTCCACCCCCGCCGTCCTCCACTCGACTTGCGGCAGGTGGGGTAGTCCGTGCCAATGGATGCCGCGATGTGCGACATCCCGAGTTGATCACGCGGGCCGGCGGCCGCAGCCGGCGGTGCTGGCGCGTGTCAGAGGACGTCGAGGGCGGTGCAGAGCCAGCTGCCGCGGCGGTGTTCCAGGCGCAGGGCGATGGCCCAGCTGGCGCCGCCGGCCCCGGCGAACACGGCGGCCGCCTCCGCCGCCCCGGCGCGCGGCTCGCAGACGCGCAACCGGCGGAGCTGGAGGACCGGCCGGGCCGAGCGGCGGCGTACCGGGCCCACCCGTCGGGCCGCTCGGGTCAGCTCGGCGGCCACCCGGGCCGCGGCGTCGGCGAGGCAGTGCGGCCGGAGCTGCCCGGGTGGCCGGTAGCCGTTGACGATCTCCAAGAAGGTGCGGACGAACCGGTAGGCCGCGCGGGTGGCCTCGGGGGTGGCGGTGGCCAGGGCGGCGGCGGGTGGTCCGGTGACGCGCCGGCCTGGGCCGGTGGGCATCGGCCGCACCTCGGGGGCCCGCCCGGCGGGTCGGCCGGGATCTCGTCGCCGCGGGTCGAACAGATCGAGGGCGAGCTGGTCCACGTCGGCCCAGGGGGAGCCCTCGTCCGTGCAGGGCGGGTCGATCGGCGGGGCCGGGCGGAGCCGGACGGGGGGACGCGGTGCCAGCGGGCGACGGGTGTCGGCCATCCTCAACCCCTGTTCATTGCGTTTGCCTTCGTTTGCCTCCGACAGAGTCTCATTCTCGGCCAGGATGACGCTGGCCGTCAATGCCGCTTCGGAACCGTGTGGTCACTCGCCGTCGCGGTCGGCGAGCGGGTTGCCGCGTACCCACTCGGCGGTCTCCGCGTACTTGCGCTGGATGTACTCCTCCAGGCGGGCGCGCTCGACCCGCCACTGCCCGCGGCCGCCGACCTTGATCGCGGGCAGCTCACCGCTGCGCACCATGTGGTAGACCTGCGAGTCCGAGACGTTGAGCTCGGCGGCCACGTCGGACAGCAGCAGGAACCTCGGCTCCACGGTGACCCCCCGGGTCGGCTTCGTTTGCCTCAGTTTGCCATCAGTGGCCGTCCCGCCCCAGCTACCGTCACGGCGATCCGGGCGGGGACACACCGGTGGGGGACTTTCCCCGAGTGGGTGCGAGGTGTATGACGGTCACGGCGTACGGCATGATCGGCGCCCGGAGCCGGCATTGGCCGGTCGGGCCTGAGCAGGGGAGACACCGGTGACCGACGAGCTTGTCCGGGTGTACGTGCCGGCGACCGTCCCGATGCTGGCGCGGCTGCGCGAGCAGGGGCTCGCGGCCGACGAGGCGCACGCGGTCACCCCGGAGCTGCGCGAGTGGTACGCCGAGGGCGACGAGGAGGAGCTCGAGTATGTCGCCTTCACCCGGGCCGCCCAGGACGCGCTGCTGCTGCTGCGGGCCGATCCGGCCGCACCTCGGCGGCGGGTGGTCGTCTCGGCGGACCTGCCGGCCCGCGCGGTCGGCCGGGCCGGTGGCGAGCTGGGGTCCAGCCTGGTCCGGCTCTCCGGGCCGGTGCCCGTCAAGACGGTCGCCGCGATCCACGTGGACGGCGCGGAGGCGGCCGACGACGTGGCGGCCGCCGCCGGGGTGGTTGCGGACGCCCGGGCCGGCGACCCGGACGCCCAGTTCACCGTCGACGGCGCCGAGGACCACGAGCTGGAGTGGTACGACGTGACCGAGCTCGAGCTGCTGTTGCGCGAGGTCTCCTGACCGCCCGGCGGCGGGTCGGGTGGCCGGCGGCTGGTCGGGCGATCGGCGGCGGACGGGCGATCGGCGGCGGGTCAGGTCGGCCGGGCCGCGGATCAGACGGCCGGCTCCTCGGCGGGCTCGTTCTCGTCCTGCCGCGGGCCGAGGGTGCGGCCGAACGCGACGAGCGCGGTGAGCGCCCCGACGAAGAGCACCCAGATGCCGTTGTCGACGCGGGAGGTGCCGAGGGAGGTCTGCGCCACCTGGTCCGCCTCGCTGAGGGCGGCGGCCAGGTCCAGCAGGCCGTGCCCGCCGATCCGGATGATCACCTCGGTGAGCAGCAGGAGCAGGCCCGGCCCGGCCCCGGCGACCAGGTACGCCGGCCAGCGCAGCGGCGCGGACCTGTCCCGTCGGGCGGCGCGGCGGCGGGCCCAGGTCAGGTAGCCGAACGCCAACAGGCCGGCGATCAGCCCGGCGAGTAGCGACTCGGTCCGCGACACCCACTTCGCGGCGTCGAGCATCGACTGCTGGCTGTCCCCGGCCCCGAACAGGTCGGACAGCGGGTCCCGGGCGCGGCTGAACAGCACCACGAAGACCTGTGCGGCCAGCGTGGCGGTGGCGAGGGCGGCCACCACCCGGGCGTTGCGGGCGCCGGCCATCGCCCCGCCGATGATCGCCGCCGCGGCGGCGGTGCCGGCGATGGTGTTGGTGGTTGCGTTGTCGGCGTACGCCAGGTTGATCGCCACCGCGGCGGCGAGCCCGACCAGCAGGCCGGTGCCGACGGCGGCAAGGAAGCGCAGGGTGACCCGGCCGACCGGGTTGGTCGCCACCAGGGCGACCGCGGCCCCGGCGACGAGCGCGGCGGTGATGACGCCGGGCAGCGCGTACGCGGAGAGGCTGATCGCGGTGACGCCGGCCGCGGCGTTGCTGATCGCGGCCCGGGTGGACCAGAGCATCGCGGCGAGCCAGCCGACCGCCACCAGTGCCAGCACCACCGTGCCGGGCGCGTACGCCGGCCGTCCGGCACCCTCCGGGGCGACCGCCTCGCCCGCCCGGGTGGGGCCCGGCTGCTCCGCCTCGTCGGCCGGGGTGGCCATGGGCTGGTCCGGCTCCGCAGCCGTGGAGCTGCCGGGCTGGTTGCTCATCGTGTTCCCTTCGACGGACGCCGGATCGGCCGCGACGGGCCGGGCAGGTCACCGGTCATCCAGGGTACGCGGCACCGCCGGGCTCCTTCCGGACCCGCTCGGCCCGTCCTGCCGACCGTGAGGTCGGCGTGCCACGGGGCCGGGACAGCAGCCGACCCCATGATCAACAGGAGGGAGGGCGGTGACGGATCGGAGGTGGGGAGGGGGAGTCTGGTGAAAGATCGTCAGGTAAAGGGGCCCGCATGCCTACGGTCCGGTGTGTGGCGGTGCGTCCGGGTGTCCGGAGGCGGGTGGCCTCGCAGAGGGCGGCGGAGGTGGAGCCGTGGGCGCTGCATGAAAGAATCGGCCGAGGTCCCGCCGCCGCGACCGGTCCCCCGCGCGGTGTCCGGCACCCGGCCACCCGGCCGGTGCCCGTGGGGCCGATTTCGCCATCGCCGTCGAGATCGCACAGGAGCCGTGATGGATGCCGTGTTCTCCGTACCCGAGCCGCGCAACGAGCCGGTCCACACCTACCAGCCCGGCAGCGCCGAGCGGGAGCGGCTCCAGCGGCGGCTGACCGAGTTGGCCGCCGAGCGGATCGAGCTGCCGATGACCATCGCCGGCGAGCAGCGGATGGCCGGCGGCGCGCCGATCGAGGTGGTCCAGCCGCACAAGCACGCGCACGTGCTCGGCGTCACCGGGCACGCCGACCACGACGACGCCCGCGCCGCGGTCAAGGCCGCCATGGACGCCGCCCCGATGTGGCGGGCGCTGCCGTTCGAGGAGCGCGCCGCGATCTTCCTGCGCGCCGCCGACCTGCTCGCCGGCCCCTGGCGGGACACCCTCAACGCGGCCACCATGCTCGGCCAGTCCAAGACGGCCGTCCAGGCCGAGATCGACGCGGCCTGCGAGCTCATCGACTTCCTGCGGTTCAACGTGTACTTCGCCCGCAAGCTGCTGGCCGAGCAGCCGATGTCCTCGCCGGGCGTGTGGAACCGCCTCGACCACCGCCCCCTCGAAGGCTTCGTCTACGCGGTCACCCCGTTCAACTTCACCGCGATCGCCGGCAACCTGCCCTCGGCACCGGCCCTGCTCGGCAACACCGTGGTCTGGAAGCCGGGCCCGACCCAGCAGTTCGCCGCGCACTTCACCATGCGGCTGTTCGAGGCGGCCGGCCTGCCGCCCGGCGTGATCAACATGGTCACCGGGCGCGGCGAGGAGGTCTCGGACGTGGTGCTCGCCGACCCGGATCTGGCCGGCATCCACTTCACCGGGTCGACAAAGGTGTTCCAGCACCTGTGGCGGACCGTCGGCGAGAACATCGCCCGCTACCGGGGCTACCCGCGCCTGGTCGGGGAGACCGGCGGCAAGGACTTTGTGGTCGCGCATCCCAGCGCCGACGTGGACGGCCTGCACACCGCGCTCATCCGGGGCGCGTACGAGTATCAGGGGCAGAAGTGCTCGGCCGCGTCCCGGGCGTACGTCCCGCGGTCGATCTGGGAGGGTGGGCTGCGGGACCGGCTGGCCGCCACCGCCGACTCGCTGACCTATGGCGACGTCACCGACTTCAGCAACTTCGGTGGCGCGGTGATCGACGACAAGGCGTTCAGCCGGCACACCGCCGCCCTGGAGTTGATCAATGGTGACGACACCTGTCGGGTCCTGGCCGGCGGCACCGCTGACGACTCGGTCGGCTACTTCGTCCGGCCGACGCTGTTCGAGTGCTCCGACGCCGCGCACGAGACCTTCACCACCGAGTACTTCGGTCCGATCCTCGGCGTGCACGTCTTCGACGACGCCCGGTTCGACGAGGTGGTCGCGCAGGCCGAGTCGATCGCCCCGTACGCGCTGACCGGGTCGATCTTCGCGACCGACCGCCGGGTGGTCGACCAGGTGGCCGAGAAGATGCGGTACGCGGCCGGCAACTTCTACATCAACGACAAGCCGACCGGCGCGGTGGTCGGGCAGCAGCCGTTCGGCGGGGCCCGGGCCAGCGGCACCAACGACAAGGCGGGCTCCTGGCACAACCTGGTCCGCTGGATGTCGCCGCGGACGATCAAGGAGACCTTCGTTCCGGCGACCGACCACACGTACCCCCACATGGGCTGAGGGGTGACGAGGGGCCCCCTTTTAATAGGACGTTAAAAGGGGGCCCCTCCTTACCCGCCGATCGGTGGGGCGGGTCCCCGTCCCCGGCGGACTGTCGTCCGCCGACAGTGCACATCGGACGACTCATCGGGTGGCGAAAACGGCAAATCCTGGACGCCGGGTCGGGCAAAGTGGCAGCTTAGAGGGCATGGCGGAAATCGGAGTCAACCCGACTGCGGCGGCCCTGCTGGGACTGCTGCACGAAGGCCCCATGACAGGCGGCCAACTCATGGCCGCCGCCGAGCGCCGGCTGGCGCCCTACTGGTCGATGACGCGGAGTCAGGTCTATCGGGAGCTCCCGGTGCTGGCGGAGAAGGGCCTGGTGCGGCTCGGCAAGCCGGGGCCGCGGATGAGCCAGCCGTATGCGGTCACGGCCGCCGGAAAACGGACATTCACCCGCTGGCTGGCCGAAAACCCCGGCAAGGACACTATCCGTAACCCGGTCGCGCTGCGCATCGCCTTCGGCAGCCTGCACTCGCCCACTCAGCTGAAGAACCTGTACGCCACGGCGAACGAGTACCACACCGAAGCCCTGGCGGCGGCGCGTGAGCAGGTCAAGAACGCCAAGAAGGAAGGCGACAACTACGACGCCAGCGCGCTGGAGTTCGCGGTCGCCTACCACCGGGCGGCCCTGTCCTGGCTCAAGTCCGCGCCGGCCACCGGCTGACCACCTGCGCCGGCCACCGGCTGAGCACCTGCGCCGGCCACGGGCTGACCACCTGCGCCGGTCAGCCGAGCCGAGGCAGTACGCTTGTCTGTTGTGACCGCTGCCGATTACGCCGAACAGCTCAAGGAACTCGACGCCACTCTCCGCAACATCGAGGCCGTCCTCGACCTCGACAAGCTGCGCGAGCAGAAGGCCCGCCTGGAGCAGGAGGCCTCCGCGCCGGACCTCTGGGACGACCAGGCCAAGGCGCAGCAGGTGACGTCGCAGCTGTCGTACGTCAACGGTGAGATCAACAAGCTTGGCGACCTCCGCTCCCGGCTCGACGACGCCGGGGTGCTGCTGGAGCTCGCCCAGGCCGAGTCCGACCCCGGCACGCTCGCTGAGGTGGAGTCGGAGATCACCGGGCTGACCAAGGCGATCCAGGAGATGGAGGTCCGCACGCTGCTCTCCGGCGAGTACGACTCCCGGGAGGCGCTGGTGGCCATCCGCGCCGGCGCCGGCGGCGTGGACGCGGCGGACTTCGCCGAGATGCTGCTCCGGATGTACCTGCGCTGGGCCGAGCGGCATGGCTACCCGACCGAGGTCTACGAGACCTCGTACGCCGAGGAGGCGGGCCTCAAGTCGGCCACCTTCACGGTCAAGGTGCCTTACGCGTACGGCACGCTCAGCGTCGAGTCCGGCACGCACCGGCTGGTGCGGATCAGCCCGTTCGACAACCAGGGGCGGCGGCAGACCAGCTTCGCCGGCGTCGAGGTGCTGCCGGTCGTCGAGCAGACCGACCACATCGAGCTCCCCGAGAACGAGATGCGGATCGACGTCTACCGCTCCTCGGGCCCGGGTGGGCAGAGCGTCAACACCACCGACTCGGCGGTCCGGATCACCCACATCCCGACCGGCATCGTGGTCACCTGCCAGAACGAGAAGTCGCAGCTGCAGAACAAGGCCTCCGCGCTGCGGGTGCTCCAGGCCCGGCTGCTGGAGCGCAAGCGGCAGGAGGAGCAGGCCAAGCTCCAGGGCCTGAAGACCGAGGCCGCCGGCTCGTGGGGCGACCAGATGCGCTCGTACGTCCTGCACCCGTATCAGATGGTGAAGGATCTGCGTACTGAGCAGGAGACGGGCAATCCGTCCTCGGTCTTCGACGGCGAGCTGGACACTTTCATCGAAGCAGGCATCCGGTGGCGCAAGCAGCAGCAACTCAGCGCTGACGGTGCGTGATCAGCCTCCGACGGAGCGCGTCGTCGATCTCTGTTTGACCGGCTGAATCGATGACGCGCCTCGCATCGGCGGGGCGGGGGGCTTGGCTCTCCGGTTACACCGCGTAGACTCTCGACCCGTGATTCAGCTTGAGCAAGTGACGAAGACGTACCCGAAGTCCTCGCGGCCTTCGCTCGACAACGTGTCCGTCTCGATCGAGAAGGGCGAGTTCGTCTTCTTCATCGGTCCATCCGGCTCCGGCAAGTCCACGATCATCAAGATGCTGCTGCACGAGGTCACCCCCAACAAGGGGCGGGTCGTCGTCAACGGCAAGGACGTCACGTCGATGCGGTCCTGGAAGCGACCCCACTTCCGCCGCTCCATCGGCTGCGTCTTCCAGGACTTCCGCCTCCTGCCGAACCGCACCGCGTACGAGAACGTGGCGTTCGCCCTGGAGGTGATCGGCAAGACCAAGGCGGTCGCCCGCCGGGTCGTTCCGGAGGTGCTGGAGCTGGTCGGCCTCGGTGGGAAGGAACACCGCTACCCCCACGAGCTCTCCGGCGGTGAGCAGCAGCGAGTCGCGGTGGCCCGGGCGTTCGTGAACCGGCCGCTGATCCTGCTCGCCGACGAGCCCACCGGAAACCTGGACCCGGACACGTCGATCGAGATCATGCGCCTGCTGGACCGGATCAACCGCACCGGCACGACCGTCGTGATGGTCACGCACGACTCCAACATCGTGAACCAGATGCGCCGCCGCGTCATCGAGATCGAGAGCGGCCGCATCGTGCGCGACCAGCACCGTGGTGTCTACGGCTGAGCCGTCTTCGCTGACGATCCGTAGACCCTGACGACGAACACCTCACGCCGGAGAGCCGGAGGAATTTCCCGATGCGGATGAAGTACGTCTTGTCCGAGGTACTGGTCGGACTGTGGCGCAACGTCACGATGACGATCGCGATGATCATCACGTTGGCGGTATCGCTGTTCATGCTGGGCGGCAGCGGCCTTCTCTACCAGAAGGTCGGGGACATGAAGGACCTCTACTACGAGAACGTCGAGGTCTCGATCTTCCTCAAGACCGACGTTCCCGAGGCGCAGCGCACCGACCTCGAGACCAAGCTGAGCAGCGACCCCCTGGTCAAGCAGGTCACGTACGTCGACAAGAAGCAGGCGTACGAGCGCTTCCAGAAGATGTACGCCGACGCTCCCGACCTGGTGAACGCCGTCAAGCCCGATCAGCTGCCCGAGTCCTTCCGGCTCAAGCTGCAGAATCCGGAGCAGTACAAGAACATCTACGACCAGTACAAGGACTCCGAGGGGGTCGACGAGATCGTCGACCAGAGCAAGCTGCTCGACAAGGTCTTCGGCGTCCTCACCGGGATCCAGAACTTCGCGCTGGCCATCGCGCTCGTGATGGCGATCGCCGCGCTGCTGCTGGTCGCGAACACCATCCAGGTGGCCGCGTACAGCAAGCGCCGCGAGGTGGCGGTCATGAAGTTGGTCGGTGCCTCCAACTGGTTCATCCAGGCCCCGTTCGTGCTGGAGGCGGTGGTCGCCGGCCTGATCGGCTCGATCTTCGGCCTGGCCGCGCTGGCCGCCTTGAAGGTCGTGGCGGCCCGCGGCTCGATGGCGGCCCTGGAGGGTCTGATCACGCCGGTCTCCTGGTCCGACATCTTCCTGATGTTCCCGCTGATGGCCGGCGTGGGCGGCCTGGTCAGCGCGATCACCGCCTGGGTCACGCTCCGTTTCTACCTGCGGGTCTAGTCACCGCGGCGGCTCTCCAAGGGCCCTCCCGTGCCGGAATAAACCGCGCGGGCGGGCCCTTGTCATTCGGGTAGCATGCGGTGGCCGCGGACCGATCGGAAGGGAGGTGGCGCCGATGCCACGGGAAAAGGGCCGCAAGGTGGTCGCCTCCAACAAGAAGGCGCGCCACGACTACGCCATCCTCGACACGTACGAGGCAGGTATGGCGCTGACCGGCACCGAGGTCAAGTCGCTGCGGGCCGGGCGGGCGTCGCTGGTCGACGCGTTCGCCCAGGAGCGCGACGGTGAGCTCTACCTGCACGGCATGCACATCCCGGAGTACACGCAGGGCACCTGGACCAACCACGAGCCCCGGCGGACCCGGAAACTGCTGCTCAAGCGGCTGGAGATCGACCGGCTGATCGGCAAGACCCGGGAGAGCGGTCTCACCATGGTGCCGTTGCAGGTCTACTTCTCCGACGGCTGGGCGAAGGTGGAGATCGGCCTGGCCAGGGGTAAGAAGTCGTACGACAAGCGCCAGGACCTGGCCAAGCGGGACGCCGAGCGGGAGATGGTTCGCGCGGTGGGCCGGCGCGGCAAGGGGATGGGTGGGTGAAACGACCGGTTTGTCCGGGCGCCGGTTTCCGGCCGCCCTCGGGATGAATCCGGTTGCGCCAGGCGTTAGGCTTGGCGGTGCTGCCGACAGGGGCAGCCGTCGAGGGGGTGACTGGTTTCGACTTCGTACGTTGCGGCAGGGGAAGCGAGCCGAGGAAGCCGACGTCGTCTCGTGAATCGGTCGTCGGAAACCAATAAGCGCCAAGAACAATCGCGCTGACTTCGCTCTCGCCGCCTGAGGCGAGTAGCAAGTCTGTCGGCCTGGGAGTGCCTTCGACCCAGTTAGCCGGCATCAGCTAGGAGGCTGGCCAATCGGACCCGGTCGCGGGGTCCGTGCGGCGAGATCAATCAGCGACTGGGCCCGTCACACCGACTCGCTCGCGTGATCGGAGGGGCCGAGTAGAGGCACAGCGAGCTGCGCTCGGAGAAGCCCTGACAAGGCGGCGAAGGACCCGGGTTCGATTCCCGGCACCTCCACCGATCGAGGCCCTGAGAGTGTCCGACACTCTCAGGGCCTTTTCCATGCCCGACGGGCGTGGGGGACGGGGCACCTGACGTCTAGGCTGCCGCGTGTGACGAACGAGAAGATTTCGCTGTCCGTGGGCGCCGGGCCAGGCCAGCGGGCCTTCGCCGCGGTGGTGGGTTTCCTGTTCAGCGCGTTCGGCGCGGCCTTCGTGCTGCTGCCGCTGATCGCCGACCGCCTGCTGGCCCGGCTGACCGGCTACGGCGACCCCTTCCCGTCGTACGACGACGCGCGTGACCTGCCGCCCGGGATGCTCCCGCCGGATCTGCACGACGGGGCCGCGGCCGCGCCGGGGAGGTTCCGGCTCGTCGGGCTGTGCGGCCTTCCGTTCGTCCTGCTCGGGCTCTATCTGCTGCTGCGGGTGCTGCGCACCGCCGCCTGGCTGCAGGGGACCCGCGCCTCCGTACGCGGCGCGTTCGGCGCCCGCACCGTCGACCTGGCCACCGCCGAGGTCCACGGCGGGACGGCCGCCTACCCGGCCGGCGGGGACGCGGTGGTGCGGGTGCCGACCGTGGTCGCCCGCGACCGGGACACCGGCCGCCGGATCACCATCCCGCTGCAGGGAATGGGGCTGGCCACCCTGCCGCCGTACGAGCTTCGGGCGCTCGCCGACGCGATGACCGCAGGCCGGCCGAACAACGGCCGGGACGCGGACGCGCACGCTCTCGCCGGCCAGTTGCGGACGATGGCGGACAATCCTCTGGGCCACTAGAGGCTGCTGGGTCAGTTGGGGCGGATGGGGCGAATGAGGCGCCCGGGGGGCTGGACAGCCCGTCCGTACGGGTTCACCATCGCGGTACGCGGTAGCGCACCAGCCGGGAGGTGCCCATGGTCACCGGTCCGATCCAGCAGCCGTCCACCGTCGCCGGGGCGGCCCGGCCGCCCGCCGCGCGCCAGCCCCGGCCCAATTTCCTCGGCGACGTGCGCGCACTCGCCCGGGCGCTCGCCGCGTCGCCCGGAGAGCCGCGCTGGCGGGAGCAACTGATCCTCCACCTCGGCCCGGTCCGGAAGGGCTTCGCCGAACACGTCCGGGTCACCGAGGGCCCCACCGGTCTGTACGCCGCACTGCTGCACGAGGCTCCGCGGCTGGATCGCGGCGTGCGGCGGCTGACCGGCGAGCACAACGCCATCGCCACGGCCATCGCCGCCCTGCAGCAGGCGGCCGCGCTGCCCGGCGTGTCCGCCGAGGAGCTGCGCGACCGGGTCGGGCACCTGCTGGGTGCTCTCGACCGGCACCGGCAGCGCGGCGCCGACCTGCTGTGGGAGGCGTACCAGACCGACCTGGGCGGGGAGGACTGACTCCAGGATGGTGCTGGACGTGGGCGAGGGCACGCCGCTCGTTCTGACACGCCGGCTCAGAGGATGCGCGGCACCTCGGTGCTGATCGGCACCGGCAGCACGGTCGGCCGGTCGGCGGCCAGCGCGGTGTCGAGCGCCGCGCCGAGGCCGTCCAGCGACTCCACCACCTCCGCCGCGCAGCCGTAGCCGCGGGCGACCGCGGTCACGTCCAACCCGGGCAGGTCCAGCGCGGGCACCCCGGGCGTCTGCTTCAGCTCGGCGAACGCCTTGAGGATCGCGTACTGCTGGTTGACCGGGACCACGACGGCGAGCGGCAGACGCAGCTGCGCGGCGGTCCACAGCGCCTGCACCGAATAGTGCAACGAGCCGTCGCCGATCACCGCCACCACCGGCCGGCCGCGCCCGGTGTCCCGTTCGGCGAGGGCGATCCCGACCGCCGCCGGCAGGCCGAAGCCGAGACCCCCACTGGCCATGGTGAAGTACGACCGGGGCCGGCTGATCCGTAGCCGGCGGCGCAGCGCGGACAGGTTCGACGGTGACTCCTGCACCAACACTCCGTCGGCCGGCCAGTGCCGGGCCAGCGCGGCGAAGAGCGCGTCGGCACTCGGTGGGCTAATCGCCGCGGGTAGCTCCGGAACACCGCGGGCGGGCGGTGCCGGCCGGTCCGCCGGCGGCAGCAGCTCCAGCAGGCCGGTCAGGGCCAGCCCCGGGTCGCCGAGCAGGCTCTCCCCGACCGGGGCGCGGGCCGACTCGTCCGGGTCGTCGGTCACGTGCAGTAGCTGCGCCTCGGCCGGAAGGTAGTCGCCCGGCACGTGCGGGTAGTAGCGGAACACCGGCGCGCCGAGCACCAGCACCGTGTCGTGTCCGCGCAGCGCCTCGGCGAGCGGGCCGATCGCGTACGGCAGGACGCCCCGGAAATGCGGATGATCCTCGGGGAAGACGGCCCGTTCCGGCGCCGGCGCGGCCCAGACCGGGGCGGCCAGCCGTTCGGCCAGCGCCACGGCTGCCGGCCAGGCGTCGGCCCGGTCCACCGCCGCGCCGAGCACCAGCACCGGGGCGCGGCTGGCCGCGAGGGTGGCGGCGAAGCCGCGCAGCCGGTCCGGGTCGGGGGCGAACCGGGTGGCCACCGTGCGTACGTGCGGGGGCGGGTCGGCGGGTTGATCCCAGTCGTCCATGGGCAGGGAGAGGAAGACCGGCCCGGCCGGGGGCTGCACAGCGGTGACGTACGCCCGCATGAAGGCCGCCGGGATGTCCTGCGCGCGGGCCGGCTCGTGGGCCCACTTGACGTACGGCTGGGCCAGTTCGACCGCCCGGAGGCTGACCAGTCGGGGTTCGATCAGCAGCATCTGCCGGGTCTGCTGGCCGGCGCTGACGATCAGCGGGGTCTTGTTGTGCCAGGCGGTGATCAGGTTGCCCATGCCGTTGCCGGTGCCCGGGGCGGTGTGCAGGTTGACGTGCGCGGGGCGGCCGGTGGCCTGCGCGTACCCGTCGGCCATGCCCATCGCCGCCGCCTCCTGCAGCGCGTGGACGTAGCGGAAGTCGGCCGGGAAGTCCCGCAGGAAGGGTTCCTCGGTGGAGCCGGGGTTGCCGAAGACGGTGGTCAGGCCCAAATCGCGGAGCAGGTCGTACGTCGTGTCGCGGACCGTTGCCATCGCCGAGGAGCCTCCGTCGTTCACGGTGCCGGGGACGGCTTGGTGATCAGTTCCCCGATCAGCCGAATGTATCGGGAGGATGCCGGCTTTTCGGCCGCTTCCCAAGTTCGACGGCGGCGGTGGCCGGCCGGCCAGCGGTCAGGGCAGCGGGAACGGCAGTTTGATCCCGTCGAGTGCGTGCCCGCACGGGCAGTCCCGCTCGCTCGGCAGTGCGGCGGCCGCGTCCAGCAGCACCCCGCGCAGCCGGTCGGTGTTCTCCGCGAAGACCCGGAAGACCTCCTCCTGGGTGACCGACTCGCCGGCGTCGACGCCCGCGTCCAGGTCGGTGACCAGCGCGATCGACGTGTAGCAGAGGGCCAACTCGCGGGCGAGCACCGCCTCCGGGTGGCCGGACATGTTGACCACCGTGCCGCCGATCGAGGCGAACCAGCGTGACTCGGCCCGGGTGGAGAAGCGCGGTCCCTCGACCACCACCATCGTCCCGCCGTCCACCGCAGGCACGGCGCGTCCGGCCGCCGCGTCGAGCAGCGTCCGCCGTCCGACCGGGCAGTACGGATCGGCGAACGGGACGTGCACCGCACCTCGGTCGTAGTAGGTCTGGGCGCGCCCGCTGGTACGGTCGATGAGCTGGTCCGGCACCACGAACGTGCCCGGGCCCAGCTCCGGCCGCAGCCCGCCCACCGCGCACGGAGCGAGCACCTGGCGTACGCCGAGCGACCGCAGCGCCCACAGGTTCGCCCGGTACGGGATCAGGTGCGGCGGGTAGCGGTGGTCGCGTCCGTGCCGGGGCAGGAACGCCACCCGCCGCCCGCCCAGTTCGGCGATGGTGACCGCGTCCGACGGTGGCCCGTACGGTGTGTCCAGCACGTGTTCGGTGGCGCCGTCGAGCAGGGCGTACAGGCCCGATCCGCCGATCACCGCCACTTCGGCCGTCGAACTCATCCCGGCCCTCCCTCTGTCCGTCGCGATCATCTGTCGTTCAGCCCTTAACCAGCGGGCCGGCCGCAGGCTATCGTGCGTGACATGGCGTTGACAGCGCGGCTGGTCGACGGCGTCGGATCGACAACACCGGCGTGCGGCTGACGGGTGTCGGACATGCAGGGTGAGGGACAGGCGATCGGTGGCCGAGCCATGGAGTCGATGACCGGGCGGCTGCTGGTGGCGACTCCGGCGCTGAAGGACCCGAACTTCGACCGTACGGTCGTGCTGCTGGTGGCCCACGAGCACGGTGGCGCGCTCGGCGTGGTGCTGAACCGGGCCACCGAGGTGCCGGTCGCCGACGTCCTGGGCGACTGGAGCGACCTGGCCCGCCACCCCGCGGTGCTCTTCGAGGGCGGCCCCGTGCAGCCCGACTCGGCCATCTGCCTGGCCCGGATGCGCCACCCGGTGAAACCGGTGAAAGGCTTCCACCGGGTCTCGGGCGCGGTGGGCACCATCGACCTCTCCGTCGACCCCGAACGGCTGCGGGAGGCCATCGGCGGGATCCGGGTCTTCGCCGGCTACTCAGGCTGGGGCGCCGGGCAGCTGGAGCAGGAGATCGAGGAGGGGTCCTGGCTCGTTCTGGACGCCCTACCGGGGGACGCCTTCGTCGACCGGCCGGACGATCTCTGGCCGATGGTGCTGCGCCGGCAGGGCGGCATGCTGGCAGCGGTCGCGCACTTCCCGCCGGACGTGGCGTTGAACTGATCCGGAGCAGGGGGCACCCCCGCGAGATGACCATGCTGGCCGGCGTGTGTATAGTTCTCTGCGTGCCCGGGCGACCGGGACGACAGCAAGGGGCCGTGGCGCAGCTGGTAGCGCACCACACTGGCAGTGTGGGGGTCAGGGGTTCGAGTCCCCTCGGCTCCACCCAAAGCGAAACGCCCTGGTGAGGGACAGGATCTCACACCAGGGCGTTTGTCATTTCACCTGCTCTCGGGCCGCTACGTGCCAGGTCATGCGCTGACCTCGCCTCGCGTCTCCTCGATCAAGGCGTCCAGTGCGGCAGCGATGGCATGATCCCGATCACGGGTTGCGTGTTGGCGGCTGTGACGGTGTTGTTGATCTCGCTGGTTGGCCGTCCGCTGGCTATACGGACGTGGGTGTTACGAGACCCGACTCGTAGGCCGCGATGACGGCCTGCACGCGGTCGCGGCAGCCGAGTTTTCGGAGCACCTCGGAGATATGGGTCTTGACCGTCTCCTCGCCGATGACCAGGTCAGCGGCGATCTCGGCGTTGGACAAGCCCCGGGCGGCGGCGAGCAGTACTTCCCGCTCGCGCCGGGTGAGCGTGGCGATCTGTTTGGCCCATGGCCCTGATGGGGTCCGTTCGGCGGAATGCGATGGTGCGCTTTCGGCCGGGGTGGACGGGTCGGCGGACGCCGCCATCGGCTGTGCGGACGTCGAGGCGGCGCGGGTGGCCCGCTGTCGGCGCGCCGCAGCTCTGGTGAGCACGGCGGCCAATACGACGACGCCTATCGTGCCCAGGTACGCCGCCATGTAAAACAGCCTTGTGTCGTCGAGCCATCGGTCTGGGTCGCTGCCGTACAGATTAACCGGCCCGACGAGCGGCACGTTCCAGTGCACCCCGGTCGTGCAGTAGGCCAGCGCCAGGGTGATCACCAAGGCCGCGACCCATAGTGCGCGTCTGCGGGCGCCGTCGAAGACCGCAACCCCGAGCACGGCCAAGCCGGCGAGCCACCAACCCCACTCCATCGTTGCCGCCAACGGCGAGAGCACCCAGGGGACAGTGGCCAGCACGCAGGCCAGCCCGAGCCGGTACCGGGACAACGCGACCGCCATGATCGCGGCGAGGTTGGCAAGCCCGAGCGCGATGCGACCCATGCCGTCAGCACCCAGCACAGCGCTGGGGAAGTCACCGAAGACATGTATCTGCGGCCACGGGGCCGGGGTCGCTAGGAGCACGAGCCCCACGACGAACGCGAGCGCCAATGGCGCAGCCGACGCGGCCAGGGCGGCCCGCAGGCCGGCTCCAGACACGGAGAAGCCGACCGAGCGCCCTGTCTGCGTAGCGCCCGACGACAAATGTGGGAGGTCAGGGTTGGCCATGGCTGCGAGCATGCCAGCGATTCGGTGCCTCACGCCTCCCGGACTACGGGGGTTTTGCCTCCCCCGTGCGGGGGAGATTGGGCCGCGGCCCTCGCTCCGCCAACTCGAGTACGGGCCTTCTGGCCGTCACCGCGACCGCGTTTACCTTCCTGTGTCTCGAACCTGCTTCGACACCTGAGGCGAGACAGCGCGCGCGTCAGTGACATCTGCTCTGAGAGCCCATGCTGCTGCGTGCGGGAGCCAGCGGATCTGGAGAACCGGGGTGAGCGGCATACAGGAGGTGCGAGCCCGTCCGGGATCCCGTGCAGCTCTGTCACGCACGCGAATATCAGCGCGTGATGCGTGAGTCAACCGTTGTCCAATGCGCAGGAAATGGCTACGTTCAGCGGCACGATTCGACGGAACCGATCTCGGGACGCCGCCTGAGATGTCCCTCGACCGACGGAAGGCTCGACATTCGCATGGATATCAAGCTTCACTCGTCGACTCGCGCAAGAGTGCGCCGGCGCCTGATCGCGCCGGTTGCCGCTGCGGGTCTGCTCATGTCAGGAGCGGCCTGGGTGGCGAACCCAGCTGCCGCCTCCGATACCGCCGCCTCGTCCGCGAGGGCGTCGGCAGAACCGCTCGCGAGTTACGACAAGGAGATCGTCAGCAAGTTCGACTCGGCCAACTCGTACGAGCACGTCCGACACCTCGCCGAGGACATCGGGCCGCGTCTGAACGGCACGCCCCAGGAGTTGCTCGCCGCCGAGTACATCGGGTCCGTGCTCACTTCCTACGGCTTCGAGGCGAAGATCGGGCACTGGGGACCGGTCTCGACGAAGCGCGTGGGCACGGTGACCTCGCCGAACGCCAAGCTCCCCGGCGGACCGAACTGGCAGATGTCCGCCTCGACGAGTGGCAAGTTCACCGAGGCCGGTCCTGCCGTTCGTGCCGCTGTCGTCGACGCCGGGACGGGCCTCACCCCGGGGGCCCTCGACGGCGCCGCGGGCAAGATCGTCTTCGCGGACTACACGACGACCGCCACGACCCGGAACGCCATTGTTGCCAATGCCGTTCAGGCTGGTGCGGTGGCGGTCATCCTGGCCTACCCGTCCGGCAACTCCGCCCCGCCGACGTTCACGTTGACGACCGCGCAGCCGACCATCCCGGTGCTGGGCGGTGGCACGGCCCACACCAAGTGGATCCGGGGACTGCTGGCCGAGGGGCCACTCACCCTGAACATCTCGACCCACGAGTACCTCAACCCCGATGGCAGCTACGTCATCGGGACCCGGCATGCCGTCGGTGACCCGCAGGGCACGAAGGCACCGATCGTCATGGTCGGCGCACACATCGACTCCGTGCTCGGCGGACCCGGCGCCCACGACGACGCCTCCGGCAACGGGGTCTCGCTCGAATTCGCCCGTGTCATCAGCCAGTACCCACTCGACAAGGAAATCCGGATCGGCGGCTTCGGTGGTGAGGAAGGTGGCCTGCTCGGGTCGCGCGCCTACTCCAAGACGCTGACCCCGGACGAGATCAACCGGTTCGTCGGCGAATGGCAGATGGACATGGTCGGCACCACGTACAAGCCGGCCGGCTTCTTCGCGCTGACCCCGGACGGGAAGTCCAACTCCGTCGTCCAGTCGGCGTACGACGCGCAGGCCCGGCTGAGCCCGGAGGACGTCGACCGGCTCGGCCGTGACGACGTCAACCTGCAGAACTGCAAGCTCGGGCAGAGTGATCACCAGGCGTTCTTCGACCTCGGGATTCCGTCGTCGCTGTTCATCTGGCTCGACTACAACATGCCCAAGGCGCCCGCCACCTGCGAGAGCATCAGCCGCGGCACGTACACGACCGAGCCGCAGTACCACCGGCCGGACGACACGATGGACAACGTCAGCGCGAAGCGACTGCAGATCACGCTCGACGTCGTCGGGGGCGCGGCGGCCTACAACGCGCTCAACACCGTGACGATCAACGCGACTGGTGCTGACGGCGCCAAGCTGTCCGACACGCCGGTGCGGGCGAACTGCGGCGACGGCTGGCGACCGGTGGGCACCACCGACGCGGCTGGCCGTCTCGTCGGGGTCTTCCCGCACGCGACGTGCACGTTTGAGGCGACCTCGGGCCAGGCTCTGGTCCAGCAGACGCTCGATGTCCACGGCGACCGCACGCTGGCGATGCGAGTGGCGCTGCCGGAGTGTTCGAGCACGATCACTGGCACGCATCGGGGTGCGCTTAAGGTGACCTCCGGTGTGACCTGCCTCGACGGGGCCACGATCACCGGGCAGGTCACGGTCAACCCGGGCGCGAGCCTCGTGTCCCTCGGCTCGACGGTGAACGGCGGGGTCTCGGCCACCGGGGCGAAGGACGTCACGTTCTGCGGCGGCTCCGTCAACTCGAACGTGGCGATCACTGACGGGCAGCGCGTCCGGATCGGCGGGGGCCCGAGCGACTGTGCCGGAGTCACTGTCGCCGGTGGTCTCTCCGTCGCCGGTGCCGGCGAGTTGCTCATCCTCGCCGGGAACTCGGTGGGCGGGGTCGTCTCAGTGACGGGCAGCGAGACTCGCGTGGCGTCCGTCGTGGCGGCCAACACCGTGCAGGGTTCGTTGTCCTGCTCGACCAACGAGCCGGGCCTGACCAACTACGACAGGGCCAACGTCGTCACGGGTCAGAAGAAGGGACAGTGCGCTTCGCTCTAGTCACACGCCGGTTCTAGACCGGCCAGCACGACCGGCTGACAGGACCGGCCACCTCGCCCACTGGGCGGGGTGGCCGGTCCGTGGTGTGGCACCCCTCGGGCCTTCCGGTATCCCGCGATCCGAACTTCCCTGCAGGACAGGCGCTTTCGTGCGTCAGACGTCGATCTACGACCGTGGGCCGACTCGCGACGGGGGAACCGGCCGGGCCGTCGGGTGGGGTTCCCGACATTCAAACGGCTCCGGCGGATGATCCGCACGGGCCGAGCCCACATCCGGTATGCCACCGTCTCTGGCCGGGCCGGCCGGTGGACCATCGCGGTGACGGTGGAGGCAGTAGACCTGCATCCCGCGCGCCAGCATCCGCCCCGCCCCGACACCGACCCGGACAGCGGTGGTGGTTGGGTGGGCATCGATCGGGGTCTTGCCGCTCTCGTCGTGGCCGCCGACACCACCGGCCGACAGCGACTGCGCGTCACTGACCCGCCGCGCCCGCTGCGGACCGCCCTGCCCCGGCTACGGCGTCTATCCCGCCAGGTCCCCCGCAAACAGCGAGGCTCGCGCAACCGGGCTGAGGCTGTTGCCCGGCTGGGCCGTGTCCACCTGCGTGTCGCGAACGTGCGTCGCCATTTTCTGCACGAGGTCGCCAGTCGGCTGGTCAAGACTCACGACCGGCTGGTTCTGGAGGACCTGTACACCGCCGGTCTGCTGGGCAGCCGGCGTCTGGCCGCCGCGATTTCTGATTCGGGTTGGTCGAACGCCGGTGACGATCTTGGCTTCGGCGCCGCTGGCCAGCGTGATTCCGCCGACGATGTCCAGCTGCCACAGCTCCATCGGCCGATCCCGTTCCCAACGCCGGTAATCCTCCCGCCAGTGCCGACGAGGGACCGGGTCAATGAGGCCGTGCCGTACCAGGACCCGGTAGATGGTGCTCAGCGACGGTACCGGACCCGGGCAGCCGAAGCGGCCCAGCTCGAACTGCAGCCGGCGCTGGCCCCACCGCGGATGCCCGCGGCGCAGTTCGCAGATCGCCGCTTCGACCTTCGGGCTGGTCTGTGCCGGATGGGCCTGCGGGCGATGGGAACGATCTGCCAACGTCGGAATCCGCAAGAACGATGAACGGTCGTCGATCCTCACGGGGCCCATCCGCTCACATCGAGGCGCCTACCGCTTGGCCCCACCACCCTTCTTGCGGTTGACCGGCTTCGCGCCGGTTTTCGGGCCGGGCACCGTGGGTTTGACCGGTGAGGCCCTATTGCCACTCTTGTCGCCGGCGTGGCCCGTCTGCTCAGCCGCGCCGGATCCACTGTTCACGGTCACCGGTGGGTACTTGCGTAGCACCCACGTTTGCTGGCCGAGTGAGAAGAGGTTCGTGGTCACCCAGTAGATGATCACACCGATCGGGAAGATCGAGCCCGAGATGAGCAGCGAGAACGGGACGCCGTAGAGCATCAGCCGCTGCACCATTTTCTGTTGCGGGTCCTCGGCCCACCCAGCCTTCAGAATCATTTGACGGCTAGTCAGGAACGTCGTAGCGATCATTGCGGCGATCAGGATCGCGGCGACGACCTTGACCGTGGTGCCGTCAGCATTCAGCAGGGACAGTTCCTGCGGCGTGGACCTGCTGAAGCTGGCCGCGATGGGAGCGCCGAACAGCTTCGCGGACGACGCGCTGTCGAACTGGGCGACCGTCCAGCCGTACAGCGTCTTCATCTGTTCGGGCATTGTCGGCTTGAGGTGACGCAACACATGGAGGTGATCTCAGCAAGGTTCGGCGGCCGAGCGGGGATGAC